>JANLFZ010000651.1 GCA_024653385.1 Thermoguttaceae bacterium
CGCGTTGGGCGGGAGCTGGGGCCGCCGGCTCAGGGACCGCAACAGCCGGCACGTCGCCGGGTTCGGCACTGGCGGGCTCGGCGCCCCAGTAGTAGCGGATCGTCCCGCAGGCGGCCAGCACGGCCAAACCCACGAAAACCAACGCCACCCGGCGTCTCCTTCCATGGGCCGGCGTGGCGGGGTATTCTCGATCGCTCCGGGTCATCGCGGTTCCTCCTTAAACCGGGTGTCGGGAGCACACTGGCGCGCAGCATCCAAGACCGGGCGCGCCACGGGGCCGGCAATATACGCCGAGGCCGCGGGCCGGGTCAAGGCCGGTTGACGATCGCCCCGAAGTTGCGAAGTTACTTGAACTTGGTGACCCCGGGCAGGGCACAGGGGTACTGGCCGTTGGGGCCCGGCAGGACCGGCGGCTCGGCGTCCCAGGCATAGCGGCTCGGCGCCAGGCGAAGTTCCGACGCCATCGCCTGCTCCCAGGTCAGTTGCTGACCCGTGTAGCAGACCATCTGGGCGAGGATCCCCAGCATCGTGCTGGTAAACATGTAGTCCGAGTTGTTGATCGGCTTGCCCGCGCGGATCGAGTCGAACAACTCCTTGTGCTCGACGTCGTACATGCTCACCTTGGGGCCTTTGTACTCCCAGGCGCTGGGGCCTTCGATGCGGGGCCGGCTGGGCAGGATCGCCCGGCCCTTGGACCCGATGATCACGTCCGAAGTCTCGTTGTAGCAATTGACTTGGTCGCGGCAGAAGCCGAACACCCGCACCCCGTTGTCATACTCGAAGACCACGGCATGGTGGTCGAACTGGTCGCCGTACTTGGGCTCGACGCAGACCTGCCGACCGCCGAGGCCCCAGGCCTTTGCCGGGGGCTTGTCGCCCAGGGCCCACGAGGCCTTGTCGAGGCTGTGGATGAGCTGCTGTCCGGTCTGGTCGCCGGAAAGCCAGTTGAAGTGGTACCAGTTCTGAAGCTGGTATTCCATCTCGGACCAGCCCGGCTTGCGTTCGCGCAGTCCGTAGGGCGAGGTGATGTAGGTTTCTTGAATCGCGAGGACCTCGCCGATGGCGCCGTCGCGCACGCGTTTCATGGCCTCGCGCACCCCGGGGTCGTAACGCCAGCACAAGCCCGAGACCAAGGCCAGACCTTTCTTCTTGGCCTCTTCGCCGGCGGCGATGGCCATCTTGAGCCCCGGGACGTCGACCCCGTGCGGTTTCTCGCAGAAGACGTGTTTTCCGGCATCGATCGCGGCCTTCAGATGCATCGGATGGAAGTGCGAGGCGGCGGCGATCAGCACGACATCGACACCGCTTTGGATGACCTTCTGGTAGGCGTCGAAGCCGACGAACACGCGGTCGTCGGGCACATCGACCTGATTGGGGCGGAGTTTCTTGAGCCGGTCGCGCGCGCCTTTGGCGTAGTCTTCGAACACGTCGGCCACGGCGACCAGGCGGATCTCGTCGCCCGCGTTCATGGCATTGACCGCGGCCCCGCTGCCGCGCCCGCCGCAACCGATCAGGCCGATCTTGATCGCCCCGCTGCCCGCGGCGTGGGCCCCGCGCTGGATGCTCAAGCCCGCGGCCAGCGCCCCGGCCGCTGCTGTCTCGAGGAACTGCCGCCGCGATGGGCGCAGAAGACCCTGGTGCTTATGGTTCGACATGATCGGCTCCTCATGCTCGTGACGCCCGAAGGGGACAACGTGGGCCAGTCTGTCAAGCGTCGGGCGCCGCGTCAAGCGGGTTTGCGGGTTTGCGGCGAAACCGGTTTGACATTGACCCCCGACCAGGATTCACTAAAATCTTGGGATTCTTCAAGTTAATGGCACCGTGGCCTCCGTGTTTGGAGGTGAACCTGCGGATCGGAAGATGCCCAGCGCAAACGACGAAGCGGCCGGGGGAAGCGGGCGCATGCTCGAAGCCTCGCGTCGCGATAAGCTCAAGCGGCTTCAGGAACTTGGAATCGACCCCTGGGGGGGCCGGTTCGATGGCCATGCCTCGATTGCCCAGATCCTTGCCCGGCAAGACGAGATCGTCGTCGAGCCCAAGGGCGATTGCGCGGCAGGTCAACCGCCGGAACTGCACGGTCCCCAGGTCCGGGCGGCCGGGCGGATCGTGCTGCGCCGCATTCAGGGCAAGAAGATGCAGTTCTTGCACCTAAAGGACTGGACTGGTCGCATCCAGGTCCTCCTTTCGAAATCGCTCGTCGGCGACGAGAACTGGGCGGTCGTCGAATGCCTTGATTTGGGGGATATTGTCGGCATCGACGGCGAGTTCAAGCGCACGAAGACCGGCGAGCCGACGATTTTCGCCGACCGCGTTCACTTTCTGACGAAGTCGATCGAGACGCCGCCCGCCAAGCACGAGGGCCTGAGCGACCCCGAGTTGCGCCAGCGCATGCGCTATCTCGACCTCATCCACACCGAAGGGGTGCTCGACCGGTTCCTCAAGCGCACCAAGATCGTCCACTCGATCCGCCGCACGCTGGCGGCCGACGGATTCGTCGAGGTCGAGGGGCCGACGCTTCACGCGATTGCCGGCGGGGCGGCCGCACGCCCGTTCGTCACCCATCACAACGCCCTGGACATCGACCTTTACCTGCGCATCGCCCTGGAGTTGCACCTCAAGCGGCTGTTGGTCGGCGGGATGGAGCGGGTCTACGAACTGGGCCGCGTGTACCGCAACGAGGGCATCAGCCCGCGGCACAACCCCGAGTTCACCATGCTGGAGGTCTATCAGGCGTACGGCGACTACCGGGCGATGATGGATCTGACCGAGCGATTGATCGTCGAGGCGATCCGGGCGTCGGGCCAGCCGCT
>JANLFZ010000652.1 GCA_024653385.1 Thermoguttaceae bacterium
CACCACCTCCCGGCCGTGGATCGTCGCCCGGCCTTCCAGGCACAAAGGCAGCGGCTCGAACGACAACCACGGGGCGATGGCCAACGTCACGCGCACGCGGTCCTGGCCCTCCGGCACGAGGCCTCCTTGCATGAGAAGCCCCTCGGGGGCGTCCCTCAGTCCCAGCGCGATCTCGCCGGAGAATCCGTCCTTGCGCAACGCGTAGATCGTCACCGGCGCCAGGCGCCACGACACGCCGTGGATGCGCGACGGCGCCACGCGCAGCTCGAAATCGGGGCGTGGCGGGCTGATGCGCAGGCGGTAAGCGTATTCCGGCCCGCCCTGGCGCTGGGCATCGCCCAAGCGCACCAGGTAGGCGCCGTCGGCCGGAAGCGTCAGTCGCACGAGCGAATCGGCGTTGTGCGTGCGCAGCGCGTCGGCCGGGTCGGGATGGTCGTCGCTAAAGGCCAACCGCTTGCCCGCCGCGTCGGTCACTTCGAGCACGCTGTCCAAGGGCGAATCGAGCCGGCGCGCGACGACCTCGGCCACCACCTCGTGTCCCGCGCGGCCCTCGAAACGGAACACGTCCCAGTCGCCGGGCCGGTCGATCCGGCCGTTGACGATCACCGGCAGCGTCACCGCCTCGGCGCGTGGCGGCGCGTCGTTGGGTTCCTGTTCAAGGCGTTCGGGCAGGGTGTCGACGGCAAAGGGCACGGTGTTCGAGGCCAGGTCTTGCCGGCGCGCCGCAAGAGGGAGAACCCCCGCGGCCTTGCCGCGGGTGTCGACGGTCAGTTTCGTTCGGGGCAGGTTCCAGCCCGCCAATTCCACGGCCGTCTGGGCGCCGGCCGGTCCGCCCAGCGGGAAGATGCTCGTGATCCACGGGACCTCGCCCATGGTGATGCGGTACACGAAATCGGGCCGGCCGCGGGAGATCGCGTCCTTGATCTCGACCACGTATTGCCCGTCCTCCGGTACCTCGAACAAGAGCACCGGGTCGGGATGGAACCGATAGTCGTCGGCGTAGGCCAGTTCCCTCCCTTGGGCATCGTAGAGCGCCAGGGTGGCCTGGAACCAGCCGGGCACGGCATCGGCCAGGTACGGAATCAACTCCCGCGCCGCCGCGGCAATGACCAGGCGCTGGCCCTTGCGGGCCGAGAAGCGGTACCGATCGGCATCGCCGGGCGTGAACTGGTCGGGGCCGAAGCGCAGCATGTCGGGCTCGCGCGGGATGATCTGACCGTTGGCCACGGCCGGCAGCGTCACGTCGGTCGTGACCGTCGCGGGATAGCGGACCGGGCTGGCGTAATCCGGGCCTTGCACGACGAGTTCGGGCTCTTGCTCGCGGAACTCGGGCAGCACGCCCACGTAAAACCGCAGCGGATTCGAAATGCCCCGCGGCGTCTCGATCCGCAGCTCGCGCCGGCCTGGTTCGGCATCCGGGCGGATCGTCACCTCGAGCGAGACCGTCTCGCTGATGGCCGGGTGGGTTTGCCGCCGCAACTGGGCGCTCATGTGGCGCACCAGCGTTCGCTGGATCGCCGCGGCCTCGCGAAGCGACTGGGCGTCGGGCTTGCCCCGGGTAAGTTGCGTGACCCGGTCCCGAAGCGCGCGCACGTCGGCCTCGGTCAAGGGCTTGCTTTCGAGCACCCGGGCTTCGACGCCGCTGCCGGAAAAATGCACGCGCAAGATCTCGTTGAGCGATTGGTACTGCCCGCCGAGCGTCACCCGAAACGTCGTGCCCCGCTGCCCGCCCGCCGGATAGACATAGCCGATCCGCGGGACGTTCTCCTGCGCCGGGGCGATGGAAGACGACAAGAGCCAGATGGCCAGCCCGCAGCCGATCGCGCATCGGAATGGGCTCATGGATAGCTCCTCGGTGGCTTGTCGGATTGGGGATTGGGTTGGGGATTCAAGGGGCCCGGGCTTCCTACAGACTCAGAATCGTCCCGCCAACGCAAGGTCGGCGGCGACGGTTCCTGTTTCAGTCCCCACCAATCCCTAATCCCTAATCCCCAATCCCTCTTTCACATGATCTCCTTCAGCCGGCCGGCCATGGGGATGCCGTCGGCCGCACTGGGCGTGACGGTCAACGCCAGGCCCATCGGGTTGGGCAGCTTCCCGTCGGGGTCGATGCCCAACAGTTCATAGATGCTGCCCAAGAGGTCGCAGGGGTAGACCGGGCGGTCCTTGACCTCTTCGCCCCGGGCATCCGAGGCGCCCACCACGTGGCCCCCCTTGAATCCCCCGCCGGCCACGACCGCCGAGAACACCTTGCCGTAGTGGTTGCGTCCGCCGTTCCAGGGCGGTTGCCAGTCGATCTTGGGCGTGCGGCCGAACTCGCCGCACCACCAGACGACCGTGCTCTCCAAGAGGCCGCGGTCCGACAAATCGGCAAGCAGCGTCGCCAGGCCCTGGTCCAGCTCGGGCAGCTTCTGCTGCATGGCCCGAAAGTTCTCCACATGGGTGTCCCAGCCGCCGTTGTTGATCGTGATGTAGGGCACCCCGCGCTCGACCAACCGCCGCGCCACCAGACACGCCTGGCCGAACGACGTGAGAGCCGTCTCGCTCCATGGCCGGTGGCCGTAGCGGCTGCGCAGTTCGGGCTTCTCTTGCGACAGGTCGAACGCCTTGGCGCCGTCCCCCAGGATCATGTCGTACGCCTGCTCCTCCGACTGGTAGAACGCCGCCAGGGCCGCGTGACCCTTGACGCTGGCCCCCAGCGTGTCGAGCTTGCGCAACAGGTCGCGCCGGTCGCGTTGCTGCTGGTCGGAAATGCCCTGCGAGACGACCCCTTCGACCGCGAACCGTTGCTGCGCCGGATCGCCGC
>JANLFZ010000653.1 GCA_024653385.1 Thermoguttaceae bacterium
CGCCGCCCGGCCGGGCCGGCGCCAGGGCCGTGTAGTCGCGCAGCATCGGCCAGCACACGCAATGCTTCGGCGCGGTGTAGATCAGCCCGTTGGCCACCACGAACCCCGCGTCGCGGCTGCACGCCCCCTTGGTGATCCGGTTCGCGTCGAGCTGGCCGGTCTCCAAGTCGGTGAGGTCCATTTCGCCGGCGAAGAGGTACTTGGTCGTGGCGATGGGCGGAAAGCAGTGCCCCCAGCCCGCTTGGTACTGCCTTTGCGGCCGGCCGGTCGCGGGATCGATTCCCACGCACTTCTTGTCGTCGAGCAGCCACAGGAGGTCGCCGGCGAACATCGCCCGGGCCTGTTTCATGTGGGCCATGCCTGGTACGAAGGTATGGCTCCATCGCACGGCGCCATCGGCCGCCGAGACGACCTGGACGAGGTTGCCGGGCTTGTCGTCGTTGAGGGTCGAGATCTCGTAGGCCACCAGACCGCGGTGATAGACGCATCCGCGGACCGCGGTGAGCCAGGGGAACTGGCGGCGCCAGCGGACCGTGCCTTGCGCGAGGTCCAACGCCACCGCCTCGCACGACGCGCCCTTGGCGCGCCCGCCCTCGAGCACGTAGAGCGAACCGTCGCCCGCGGCCGGGTAGCGCGGCTCCGGGGCGTCGTGGCGCCATCGCAGCGCGCCGGTCTGGGCATCCACGGCGCGAATCGATCGGGCGTCGAAGGCCAACAGCGTCTGGCCGCACAGGAGCACGTCGAGCGGCGTGCCGGCCTCGGGATAGTCGCGCAGGATTGCGCCGGTGGCGCCGTCGAGGGCCATGAGCCGTTGCTGGTCCACCACGAACACGCGTGTGCCGTCGGCGATCGGGCGAACGCTCCCCGGCTCGAAGCGGAACGAGAATCCGCCCCGCGCCGGCGACGGCTTGAGCGACTTCTCCCACAGGCGCAGGCCGTTGAAGGCGTCGCGCGCGAGCACGCCCGCGTAGTAGTTCCGGCCCCCCGCGCTGACGAAATTGCTGATCTCTTGGGGCGGTCCGGCGACCCAGCGCACGCGGCGTGGCGGCCCGACCGCCGTATCGAGCGAGACCGTGTTGCCGTCCGGGCCGTGGCGAGGGTGGGTCCACCAATCCATCGCGCCCGGCCAGGGCTTGCGGCCGGCAAGCCACTTGCCGGGGGTGAGAGGCAGAACCTCCCCTCTCCCGCTTGCAAGAGAGGGGCCGGGGGTGAGGGAGATTGGACCAACGCCCCGCACCGCTTCAAGCCCGGCCGCTTGAAGATCGCTTTCCGTAACGCTCTCGCCCGACGCGAGCAGTACCCCGTCCGGACACAGCACCCGCACGGCTTCGGCGAGGCACGGCTTGGCGGCCCCCGGATCGGCCACAATGACCAGGTTCACGAGGTTCTCGGCGTACGGCAATTTTCCCTCGGGGCCGAGGAGGTCCACCGAGACCATGCCGTAAAGCCCCGCGCGCCGGATGGCTTCTTGGGCCTCGGCAACGGCCGAGGGGACCCGGTCCAACACCTGGATCAGAAAGGGGCCGCTCTGGACCGCGTCGATCGCCATGCCGGCGCCCCGCGCGCCGACCACGACGATCAACCCGCCGCGCACGCCCGACGATTCCACGGGTCCGGCGGGGCAGACCGCCGGGGCGAAGGCCGCGAGCAGGACGATGGTCCGGAGAAGGATACCGAGACGACAAGGTGTTCGGAGCAACGGCGGTCGATGCATGGGTTCCTCGCGGTGGATCTTGTGCGGCGCCCAACCCGAGAAGACGACCGAACGCGTTGCCGGTCGGCCTTCAGGCGACGCCGCGCCGCTTGACGAGCGTCACTTGGCGCCCGTTGTTCTCGAAGGCGACTTCGGTCATGAACATCCGCATCAGCACCACGCCTCGGCCGCAACCCTTTTCGAGCGGGGAGAGGTCGTCGGGGTTGGGCAGACCCGACGGGTCGAACCCGAGACCCTCGTCGCACACGGTGAAGACGCCTTGGTCGGGCGTCACGGACGCCGAGAAGTGGATGCGGCGGTCGGCGTAGGGCGGCACCTTGGTGCGGTGCGAGAACATGGCCGCATAGTCCTTGTCGCTTTCGATGCCCGGCGTCGGCCCCATCTCCAGATTGCCGTGGACCAGGGCGTTGACCAGGGCTTCGTCCAGGGCCACCCCGACGCGGGTACACTCGGCCTCGTCGCACAGGCCGGCGAGCAAGACGTTCTCTTGCACGTAGGCGATGGCCGAGCGGATCATGCCGACGTCGTTTTTCAAGACGAACGAGCACTTGAACTCGCGCATCGAGCCCGACTCCGGCGCGTGGGCCCGGGGGCGCGCCACGAGCGTCATCACCCGAGCCACGGTCTCGACGAGTTGCCGCGGGAGGAGCCGTTTGGGAATATAGCTGACCGCTCCGGCCCGAAGCGCCAGCATCGCGATCCCCTCGTTGCCGCGGGAGGTCATGAGGATCACGGGGACGCGGGGGCACCGTTCGCGCACGGCGGAGACGAGTTCCAATCCGTCCATGGCCGGCATGATCAGATCGGTGAGCATCAGGTCGAAGGCGGACTGCTGTACCTTCTCGAGGGCCTCTTGGCCGTGCGTGGCGTACTCGATCTCCCAGCCTCCGGCCCGTTTGAGCAAGAAGCCCACGACCCGTCGGTCGGTAGTCGAGTCCTCGACGACCAGTACAGTCGGCATCGATATTCTCCCACGAAGCGGCCCGTGCTCACCCGCCGCCGGCAACCTCTTGTCGGTTCCTGTGCAACCGGCAACGCGCTCCGCATCTGCCGAGGAGCGGGTCGGCCGGTTGCACAGGAACCGAC
>JANLFZ010000654.1 GCA_024653385.1 Thermoguttaceae bacterium
GCTCGCTGGCGCGTCGGGTTAGTATGCTTGTTGGCGCGTCGGGTTGGTAGGATGCGCGACGGTGAGGATGCTCGCGTTGAAGGCCGCGATCCGCCCCCCGGGCAGACGGGTCGGCCTGTCGAAGAACACCTCCCGTAGGCGGCCGATCCCCCACGATAGAGCCAATCGGCATGAGGGGGGAGTGTCCACCCCCCTTGACGCCGAACCGTTCGGGAAACCTAATGCCGTCTACGCTGCGAAGAACCGCGCAGGCCCATGACCCTCTGGAGGCACTTCGGATGAATTCCACGGCCGGCCGCTTCAACTCACGTTCTCGCCGTTGTTTCCGTCTCTCGGCTGCGAGTCGTGGGCAACAAGGTCTCTGGTTGGCTGCCTGGTTGTTGATGTCGGCCCCCTTTCTCGGGGCGCTGGCTGCGGAGGCCGCCTCCCCCGTGAGAGCCCAGAACCTCGCTGCCGGCGCGAAGTACACACTCTGGCCGCAGCCCAATTACGAGCACTGCACCGACCCGGGCGATACGACCCAGCTTACCGATGGCAAGACCTCCCAGGCATACTTCTGGACCCAACGAGGCACCGTGGGCTGGAGCGGCGCCCCGTATGCCACGGTGACGGTCGACTTGGGTCGGGTCGAGCCGATTTCCGGGGTTTCACTCAACACGGCGGCAGGCGTCGCCGGAGTGGTCTGGCCGGCCGCGATCCATATCCTCGTCAGCGACGATGGCAAGCAATTCCGCGACGTGGCCGATCTGGTGTTACTGGATCGCAAGGCCCACGGGCCGTTCCCGCAAGGCTACGCCATCCGCCGTCTGGCCACGGACGAACTCCAGACCAAGGGCCGCTATGTGTGCTTCATGATGGTCCCCCTGGCCGGCTGTCCCTTTCTGTTCGTCGACGAGGTCGAGGTGTTTCGTGGTCCCCAGGGGCTACTCGAGAGGGAACCCGGCGGCAAGCCCGTGGCAAGCGTCGCCTCCCTGTTTCAGGAGGTTCGGGCGCGGCGGGGGGTGGAGCACCGTTTCCGCAGCGATATCGAGCGGCTGGAGGCAGCGATACGTTCGGCGACGCTTCGCGGCGGGGAGGAGGCGCGGCGGCGACTGCTCGGGCAGCTCGATGCTCTGCGCAAGGAACTCGACGCGTCGAAGATCGCCGTGACCGAGGCCTCGTTCCAGGCCGTGCTGCCGCTTTCGGAAGGCCACGCCCGGCTGTTCGCGCTAGAGGCCGAGTTGTGGCGGGACGCGGGCGCACAGGATCTGGCCGTCGCGAAGGCCAATCCCTGGGACCCGCTCGATCCCTTCGCGGCGCCGCGGTCTTCGGGCGAGCCGATCGAAGTCCACGCGATGAGGGGCGAGCACCGCGCGGCGGCGATCGACCTGTTCAACAGCACGCCGCAGGCGCTCGAGGTGACGGTCCGCTTTGAAGGACTCCCTGGGTCTCCCACGCCGGCGTACGTGGCGGCGCACGCGGTCCGATGGACCGACACGTCGCAGGGCGTTCCCGTGGCGTCGGCGCTGCCCGAGGCGACGCGGCTCGCGGACGGATGGAGGGTCACGGTGTTCCCGGGTCTGGTGCAGCAGGTGTGGCTGTCGCTCCACCCAGTGGACCTTCCGCCGGGCGAGCACCGGGGACACGTGGTCTTGCGCGCCGGCTCGATCGAACGGCGCGTGCCGATCGGCTTGCGGGTCTGGCCGTTCGATTTCCCGCGGCGCACCACGCTGTTGGTCGGCGGTTGGAGCTACACCGACGGCGACACCTACGGAGTCACGGCCGCCAACCGAGAGGCGTTTCTCAAGCACCTGCACGAACGGTTCGTCAACACGCCGTGGGCGACCGCGGCCGTGCTCATGTCGTTCCAATCGACCGGCGCCGACGGGGAGAAGATCGAACTCGATACCCGGCGATTCGACGCCTGGGTGGCCCAGTGGCCCGACGCGGCTCGGTACATGGTGTTCGCATCGGTGGGGCCGACGTTCGCCGGCAAACGGCACGGCACGCCGGAATTCGACCGCCTGGTGGGAGCATGGATCACGGCCTGGGTACGGCACCTGAAGTCGAAGGGGATCGGGCCCGACCGGCTGGGACTCTTGCTCCACGACGAACCGCACGAGGGGACCGACGTGGGGCCGATCGTGTCTTGGGCCAAGGCCATCCGCTCGGCCGCGCCCGGGGTGCTGATCTGGGAAGACCCCACCTACCGCGATCCCGGCAAGGCTCCCGCCGAGCTGTTCGAGGTGTGCCACATCCTATGCCCCAACCGGCCCATGTGGCTTGAGGGCGGAAAACCGTTCGAGGCGTTCTACCTCGATCAAAAGCGACGCGGGCGCACCCTTCAGTTCTACTCGTGCTCGGGCCCGGCGAAACTCCTCGACCCCTACACCTACTACCGGCTCCAGGCCTGGCATGGTTGGCAGATCGGGGCGACGGGTTCGTTCTTCTGGGCCTTCGGCGACAACGGCGGGGCCTCGTCGTGGAACGAGTATCTCGCCAAGGCCGGACCATTCACGCCGCTGTTCTTGGACGAGAAGACGGTGACTCCCGGCAAACAGATGGAGGCGGTTCGCGAAAGCGTCGAGGACTTCGAGACGCTGGCGATGCTCCGCCGCGCCGTCGAGCGGGCGAAGGCTGCCGGCCGGGCCGACGCCGCGGTCGCTAGCGCCGAGACGCTCTTGAAGCACGCCGCGGACGAAGTACTCGCCGCGCCGGGAGCGGGCGAAATCCACTGGCACAAGCCCAAGGACCGCGTCGGCTCGACCGCGGTCCTTGGGCTTGTGCCAGTG
>JANLFZ010000655.1:0-600 GCA_024653385.1 Thermoguttaceae bacterium
CACCCCGATTGCCCACCGCGCCGGGCCTCGGCAATCGGGGATACCAACCATGACGGTCCAGTGCGCGATCGCTTGGCGCCCTTGGACCCGGCCGAAGTTCTTGCGTGGACTCCGTTGCCGCCCGTCGGAGTCACGAGCACCGATTTGCAAGTAGCGGTCTCGCCGTTCGCCACGGGTTGGAATCGTGCCCTGCGCCGGCCCATCGAGATCGCGCTGGTGGACCTGGGATTCGAAGGGCCCCGGCCGAAGGTGGTTTCGGTCCCGATTCGGCGGCCGATGATCCGTGCGCGGAGTTTCGTCTTCCCGACGCCGCTTGACCCGCCCGGCCCCCTGTGCGCCCCGCCCGCGACCGACGACCGCCATCAGCCAGGCGTCAAAGACCCGTCGGCCGCGTTGAACCAGGCGACCCGCATTGCGCCGCCGGCCGACGTGATCAAGCTCGAAGATCGGCTGCACTACGTGCTTCAGCCGCCCTTGGAGTCGCTGTTCCGAGCGCGGTCGCTGCGGTTCCCGCATGCCCCGTTTCCGTACCAGATGGACGGCGTTGCCTTTCTCTACCCTCGCCACGCGGCCGTGTTGGCCGACGAGATGGGACTGGGC
>JANLFZ010000655.1:610-949 GCA_024653385.1 Thermoguttaceae bacterium
TGCAGGCGGTCACGGCGGCCCGGCTGCTACTGCACGGCGGCGAGGCGCGCAGCGTGCTGTTGGTGTGCCCGAAACCTCTGGTCTCGAACTGGCATCGCGAGTTCGCGCTGTGGGCGCCGGAGATTCCGGTCGTGGTCGTCGAGGGCGATCAGCCGCGGCGGCGATGGCAATGGGGCCTGACCGATATTCCGGTGAAAATCGCCAACTACGAGGTGCTCAACCGCGACCGCGAATTGTTCGAGGAGGGCGACCGCCAGGGGCGGCGTTTGCACTTCGACCTCGTGATCCTCGACGAGGCCCAGCGGATCAAGAACCGCGCCGGCACCACCAGCCAGGTCG
>JANLFZ010000655.1:959-2767 GCA_024653385.1 Thermoguttaceae bacterium
GGCCCGCACGACCTGGCTGGTGGTGCGGGCCATCGGCCGCGGCCGCAGTTGGGCGCTGACGGGAACGCCCGTCGAAAACTGTCCCGAGGATCTGGTGGGCGTGTTCGAGTTCGTCTCGCCGGGCTTCTTGTCGCCCGACATGAAGCCCAGCAGAATGGGCCGGACGGTCCGCGATTACCTTCTGCGGCGCACCAAGGAGCAGGTGCTGGCCGATCTGCCCCCGAAGCTCTTCCGCGACGCCGAGATCGAACTGACGCCCGAACAGCGAGAGACCTACGACCTGGCCCGCGACGAAGGGGTGCTGCGTCTGACCCGGATGGGCGAGTCGGCCACGATTCAGCATGTGTTCGAACTCGTGCTGCGCTTAAAGCAGATCTGCAACTTCGACCCGGCCACCGGGGCCAGCGCCAAGCTCGAACGGCTCGAAGCCGATCTCGAAGAAGTCGCCACCAGCGGGCGCAAGGCCCTGGTGTTCAGCCAATGGGTCCAGACGCTTCGCCAACTGGCCGGCCCTTTGGCCCGCTTCGGCCCGGTCGAATACCACGGCGAGGTTCCGGCCTCGCGCCGCGACGAGGTGCTGCGCCGGTTCCGCGACGACCCCGATTGCCACGTGATGCTCTTGAGTTACGGTGCGGGCGGGGTGGGCCTGAACCTCCAGTTCGCCCATTACGTGTTCCTGTTCGACCGGTGGTGGAACCCGGCCGTCGAGGACCAGGCGATCAATCGGGCCCACCGGATCGGGGTCTCCGGACCGATCACCGTCACGCGGTTTCTCGCCCTCGACACGATCGAAGAACGCATCGACAGCGTGCTCCGCGAAAAACGCGAGCTGTTCGATCTCATCCTCTCCGGCGCCGAGGGACACCGCAGACTGGGCCTGACGCAGGAAGAGATCTTCGGACTATTCGACCTGCGTTCGCCGGCCGGAACCGACCTTGCCCAAGCACGCTCGCGCGCCGTCTGATATCATCACACTGTGGTCACCTCGTGGTTGAGTCGGCGGCGCCGGTGGCGAGTGTTGCAGTATGTTTGTCGACGAAGTAGAGATTGAAGTCCAAGCAGGCCGGGGCGGCGATGGAGCGGTGAGTTTCCGCCGCGAGAAGTACGTCCCTCGCGGTGGCCCCGACGGAGGGGACGGTGGCGATGGCGGCAGCGTCATCCTCCGCGCCGAAGAAGGGGTCGATAGCCTCGCCCCCCTGGCCCACCGCAAGCACTGGAAGGCCAAGAACGGTCAACCCGGCTCCGGCGCTCAATGCTCGGGCGCATCGGCCGAGGACCTCGTCATCCGCGTCCCGCCGGGCACCCTGGTGTACGATGCCCAGGGCGGGTTTCTGTTGAAGGACCTCCGCCAGGCCGGCGACGAAGTGATCGTGGCGCTGGGCGGCAAGGGGGGGAAGGGGAACGTCCACTTCAAGTCGCCGACGAACCGGGCGCCGCGCCAATCCACGCCGGGCGGCGAAGGCCAGTCCCGCCGGCTGCGCCTGGAATTGAAGATCATCGCCGACGTGGGCCTCGTGGGCAAGCCGAACGCGGGCAAGAGCACCCTCTTGAGCCGGCTATCGCGGGCCCGGCCCGAGATCGCCCCTTACCCCTTCACCACGAAACACCCCAATCTGGGTCGCGTGCAGATCGACCTCGACCGCTCGTTGACGTTGGCCGACATCCCGGGCCTGATCGAGGGAGCCCATGCCGGGGCCGGCCTGGGACACGAGTTCCTGCGCCACATCCAGCGTGCGGGCATTCTCGTCCACCTGGTCGAGCCCGAACCCGCCGACGGCTCCGAACCCGTGCAGAACTACCGCGCGATC
>JANLFZ010000656.1 GCA_024653385.1 Thermoguttaceae bacterium
TCTGCGGCTGGATCACCTCCTTTCTAAGGATGACTCCTTCGCCAGGATCTCACGTCCAGGCGAAGACCAAAGCATGGGGCGGTCCACGTAAGCGGATCGAAAGGCGTCGCTCGGGCCCTCAACGCCCGCAAGCGCTCGCTGCCAAGTCATACCCAGGCCCGACCCGGCACGACCAGGTCGGGCCTGGGGTTTTTCTTGACGCGCACTACCAGCGCTCTTCCAGCGCCGACGATCCACCAAGCGCAATTCGCCCCGGCGCCCTACTTCGATTGGGTCGTCGGATACACCGGGATCGGGTCGTCCCCAGAAAGCCCGAGGTCCAGGTCGGTCGAAGCCGTTTGCTCGACCGGCGGCAAGCGCCGCACCCGGGCCGTGGCCGCTCGCGACCACGTGTCCGTCGCCAACTGGGAAGATGTCGGGAACATCGCCCCCCCATGCCCCGGCTCGCCGCTGGAGTCTCCCAGACCGGCAGCGCCCGGCAGTGCCGTCTCGGAAGGCGATGGCGAACTCACGACCGGCACCATCGTGGAGGACGAGCTGCCCGTCGACCCAGCGGCCGGCAACGCGCAAACCCCGCCCGCGCAACCGGACTTGTCGCTGTCGTCATCCATCTCCCAAGGTCTCTTCGTGTCGGACGGCTCCGCCTTCTTCTTGGGCTCAAAGCGCGCGGTGGTCTTGGCCTTGGGCGACGGTTTCTTTCCCGCAACACCTGTCGTGCCGCGCTGCGACGAATCGGCCTTCTTGCCCGAACTGCCCGACTTCGACTTGGCCGAAATGCCCTGCCCCTTTGCCGATCCGGAGGAAGCCGCGAGATCTTTCCCTGACGCATCGTCGTTGGACGAGTCCTCCGGTTGTGCCAGGCGTGTCGAATCGCCCGGCTCGTGCGCGGCCGAGAGCCGATCGTCTTTCGTGTCTCGACTCGGCTCGCCCCAAAGTCCCGACTTGTAGTCGGTGTGTTGCTCCTCGGCCGTCTCGTCGGTATTGGGGGTATACGGTTTCAAGCCGTACTTGCGTTGGTTGCCTTCTGGGTCGAATTTCGATGGGGTGGGCGGCGACGACGAATCCGCGGTCAGTGCATCGGTCCGGGCGTCGCCGGCCAGTGCACCGGGGTTCCCTCCGCGGATCGCCGCGGGGAACGTGGGTGAAGAGGCGGAGGTCGTATTCGGCTTTGTAGCGGTGGCCGGGTTAGGCGCGGGCGAGGCGCCGGCGATTACAATGGGCTTGGTCGGATCCTCAGGTGGCGCGGCAACCATGCGCCAAACGGCCGGGTAGCGGATCGCGTTGAATCCGATACAGAACACCGCTGCTGCCAGCAGGGCTAGCGCCGCCTTGATTCGGGGCATCCTACTCCTCCGCTGCCTTGACGGTTCCTTAGGTCCCAAGAAACCATACCCGCTATCGCGCGTTGGGCAAGTTTCCGCCCGCCAAGGCACTTGGGAATCAACACGCATCGCGTCGGAATGGTGCGCCTGGCGAAACTGTAGGGCGCCGGGCCGCCCTTCTGGCGACCAACGCTCGGCCCGGCTATGCTTAGGGTCTGCGCCACCACGAGCCGGGCAAACAAGACGTCACACGGAGACGAGTATGCGTGCTGGGCACCTCCGATACGCCGCCGTGCTTGCGATTTGCGGCCTGTTCCACCACCTCGCTGGGGAGCCGCTTTGCGTCATTACGCCGACGACGGGCTTTGCGTTTGCGGCCGAGCCGGGGCCCGACGGCCTGATCGCTTCGCCCGAACCCGACTGGCCGCAGTGGCGCGGCAAGCGGCGCGACGCCATCTCCGACGAGACCGGCCTTCTGCCCACATGGCCCGAGGGTGGCCCACGGCTACTCTGGAAACTCGGCAATCTGGGGCGCGGCTGGTCCTCGCCCATTGTGGTCGGCCGTCGATGCTACATCACCGGCGACGTGGAGGGCGACCTGGTCGTCTATGCCTTCGACCTGGACGGCAAACTCGTTTGGAAAACGACCAACGGCAAGTCCTGGCAAGACTCGTATCCCGGCGCGCGCGCGGCGTGTGCGTTCTCGGCCGGCCGGCTGTACCACATGAACGGTCACGGCCGCGTGGCCTGTCTCGATGCCGACTCCGGCAAGGAGATCTGGGCCGTGGACATTCTCCGGCGGTTCGAGGCCCGAAACATCACCTGGGCCATGAGCGAGTGTCTGCTCGTCGATGGGCCAAGAGTGATTGTGACGCCGGGCGGCAAGGCGGCGCTAATGGCCGCCTTGGACAAAGACACCGGACGCACCCTATGGACCACCGAGCCGCTGGAAGGGGACCGGGCGAGCTACTCCTCGCCCATCCTCTTCCGCCTGGGCAAACGACGCGTCCTGGCCAATTGCTCGGCAGACCACGGCTTCGGCGTCGATGCCGACACCGGCAAGCTGCTTTGGGCCGTCCCGCTGCGCAACCAGTACGGCGTCAACGCGAGCACACCCGTCTACGGCGAGGGCCGAGTGTTCTATGTCACCGCGTACTTCCCGGGCGGATGCTTTCGGCTTCGATCCGACAATGGCGACCTCCGCGCCGAGCCGGCGTGGCCCACCGCGCTCGATACCGTCACCGGCGGGGCGGTCTTGACCCGGGGCGTGCTCTTTGCCGCGGGCTACCGCAAACCGAAACACTGGTTCGCGGTGGACTGGAACACAGGCCAAACCCTCTCGGAACTCAAGGAACTGACCACCGGGGCGGCGGTTGCTGCCGAAGGTCGATTGTACTGCTTGGCCGAGGACGGCCGGTCGCATCGAGCAGGGCCGCCCGGC
>JANLFZ010000657.1 GCA_024653385.1 Thermoguttaceae bacterium
ATTTTGTCAACGACTACAGCAGCGCGGCTGAAGACCGCAACCTGATGCTGGACAAGGCGGTCTTCTATCCGGAAGAGCAAACCGCCGCACCGCGGCAATAGCCGGCAGCCAGCGCGGCGAACCCCAAGGAGAAATGCGCGATCGGGGGCGGGCGGCACGCCCTGAACGCAAGTAAAGGGCGCTGAGGCCAAACCACGGCCATCGCGTCGCTCCGGCCGTGCCACCTGACCCGCAGACTCTGCTTGAGGTTGCCGAAAGCCAGCGTGGCGCCTATCTCCTGATGTCGGGTGCTGGCCACTCATTGGTTAGGGCCCCTACCCCCCGTCGCTCAAGAAAGGTAATTTGTCGCAGGTCGGGGCCCCGGGTACCACCCGGGCCGAGTTGATCCCAATCCGAAGAGCACTTCTGGATGAGAACGACAATGAGTGCCACGGAATCATTCAACCTCATCGATGAGCCTTGGATTCCGGTATTGTGGCGCGACGGCCGGACGGATCGCGTGGGTATTCGAGCCACATTGACTCAAGCGGGCCGCATCCGGCAGATCGCGGCTTCCAACCCGATGGATAACGTGGCGGTGCTCCGGTTCCTGTTGGCCTTGCTGTACTGGTGCAAAGGCAACCCACCGAACGCAGCCCCAGCCCAAGGCAGCTCGTTTCCACCCGATTGGTTCAAGAAGTTGGACGAGCACCGGGAGTATTTCAACCTGTTGGGTGGCGGGAAGCGGTTCTACCAATGCCTCCCTCCCACCAGACGAGACTCACTGTCCGCCAACTACCTTGTCCAGGAGATACCCACAGGCACCAACGCTTGGCACTTCAGGCACTCCACCGACGGCGCCGAGGGTTTGTGTCCGGCGTGTTGCGCGATGGGTCTCTTGCGGTTGCCTCTGTTTGCCACTTCCGGTGGACGAGGCAAGCCGCCGGGCATCAACGCGAAGCCGCCATTGTACGTCATTCCGGTGGGGCAGTCGCTTGCAGCGACCCTGCGGCTCTCATGGCGCCCAGCGCCCCACTTGGGCACGCCCGCGTGGCAGCAACCCGACGTCGCTCCGCCTTCCCGGGGCGAAGTCCCGTTGCTGACAGGCCTGACGTGGTTGCCGCGTCGAGTCTGGCTTGACGATCCTGACGGGCCCGAGGCCCACTGCATCGCATGTGCGACGAAAACGCGGTTGATCCACCGCTGCGTGTTTGCGGGTAGTGGAAGCACAAGGGCTGCCAAAGACGCCGCGGGCTGGAAGTGGCAAGATCCTCATGTGCTTTACCAGCAAAGCGGCAAAGGCCTCTCTGGCCCCCTTCACGCCAGCGATGCCCTGAAAAACCCGGACGCGGCGTCACGTCAATGGGCTGAGATCCTGGCGGAGATTCTCCGCGATAAGCGTTTTCCGGAAGAAGCCGTTGCCTGGGTCGTGGGCTTCGCCACGGTGCAAAACGACAAGTACCTGGAGGCAACCGAGTGGTACTTCCCCGGTCCCGCGTCGTCTCGCCCCGAATCCTTGGTCGACGACCTCCGAGGCTGGCGCAAGCAAGAGTTGGGTCGCCGGTGTTTTCCGAGACAGCAGAAGGAGAAACCATCCTCAACAAGGCATGTCGAGATGAAGGCCGCATTCGCTGCCATCCGGCCACACGTAGAAAGCGCGGTGTGCGCGAGGGCCGCTGACCTGTTGGTGGGTGGCACGGAAGCATGGGAGGATGCAGCCCAAAAGTATGCCCCGATGATGGAGGCTCTTGCCCTGTCCCTCGCCCCAGGCTTCACGACCGCGGCCCTCAAACGCCGCCGAGGAGTCGAGCGGGTCATGCCGGACATGCGCAGCCGGCGCGACCGAAACGACACCCGTCCAGGCAATTCCGGAGAGACCCCATGACTGCCACGCTCCAGTACATCCAACGATTGGAGGGGCTCAGGCCCGGCGATCTCAAGCTGCTACGCATCCACGCGGGGCAGCCCCTTGACGAGTCGGTGGCGGGGTTCGACCTGTTCGCCGGCCTCTGGTGGCCCTTGCGCCAAGCCAGCCAGCGCGCGCCTCGCCGTGCAGTGGCTTGGCTGATTGCGAAGCTGTACGCCTCTTACCCGATTCCGCATTCCGCAGGCGACACGCTTGCCCGGCAATTGGGGCGCTGCTGCTCCCGCGCCGCGGACAGCGCGCAATTCCGGCAGAAATTCGACCACCTTCTGTTGCTTCCGCTGCACAGCATTGAGCCGGCCCTCCAGTGGGCCCTCCGCACCATCGCGGCAGAAGACCTGACGCTCGACTGGGTGCAACTGACCGACGACTTGTCGATATGGGAACGCGAGTCCACCCGGCTCAAGTGGGCCGGGGAATTCCTCAAGGCCGACTGAAAGGACGACGCCATGCTCATCGAAATCCACATGATCCAGAACCACAGCCCTGCCAACCTCAACCGCGACGACCTGGGAGCGCCCAAAACCTGCTACTTCGGCGGGGTTCTCCGCTCTCGGATCTCCAGCCAGTGCCTCAAACGCAGCATCCGCATGAGTGACCAGTTCAGCGCCCTACTCGGGGGCATTCGCACTCGGCAACTCGCGAAATTGATCGCTGGAAAGGTCCAGGGAACGCGGAACGTCAAGAAGCGCGCCGCCGACATCCTTCAACGGTGCGGAATCAAGCCCAAGGACGAAGACCGAAGCGACATGCTGGTGTATACCACCAAAGCCGCGATCGCCGAAATGGCCGCGCTGTTGCAGGATGCCGGCACAAAGAGCGACGACCAGCTCGCCAAGGAGTTCGGCAACCTCATTTG
>JANLFZ010000658.1:0-1813 GCA_024653385.1 Thermoguttaceae bacterium
CCGCGACCTCGTCGGGCAGCAGCCCGGCGATCAGCCGCCGGATCTGGTTCAAACGCCGCGTTTTCCGGGCCTTCTTCCACGGACAGCCCACGATCGGCTTGGGACGGCCCAGGCGGATCCCCAGACGCTTCAGCAGACGGCTCATCGTGCTCGTGGCCACACGGATCTTCGTCCGGCGGGCCAGCACGAGGATCAGCAACTCCTGGGTCCACGTCGGTCGCCGATATCCCTAGTCCTGGGGCGAACCGGCCACCACCTCCCAGAGCGCCGCCTCGTACTCCTCCGTGACCTTGTTGTCGCCGTTGTCCTCGCGTCGGTCCGCCAGCCCCGCCAGCCCCTCCTCCTGAAAACGGCGACCCACCCGATACACCTGCGATGCGGAGGCCAGTCCCATCTGAGCGATCTGGGCAGGCCGCCTGCCCTGCACCAGCGCGACGATGATCTTGCATCGGCACCGAAGCACCGCGTCGGGCGAGCCCTTGGCGTACGACCGAACAATGCGGCGTTGACGCTTCAAAAGCGCCTGCCACGTCTGTTGCACTTGCTTCCACACCTCCATCAGGGACTCCTTCCTTCTTGCTTGTCACACCTGTCGACGCAAGTCGTTGCGAGTCCCTTTTTACCTAATCCTCCCAGGATTGCGCAAGGCTATTTAGAAGGCCCATAGGTCGAACTCTCCTGGAAAGATGGCCGGTTCCAACCCGCCGATTAGCTCTGCTGGTTTTGCGCGCCGACGGACACGCAGCGAGGCCTTTGTTTCACAGAGGGGTGGAAAGGGAGATCCTACCGCGCCCGGCCTCTTCCCGGCGACGCTTCGCCTGTAAGGAGCAGCAGAAAAAAGCTCCCAGTTCGCCAGCATGATCAAGGAACCTTTTGACTCGTGCCCCGCGGTCGTACGGCCTTTCACCCTCGTGTGCGGTCGCCTCGAGTAAACCGGCCGGCTGCCTTTGGAAGTGCTCGAACCAAGCGATGTCGGGTTACTGCCTCGGCGCTCCACGGCCGCTAACCCGCTGAAGGTCCGTTCGAAGCCGTCCGCTTCGTTTCACCCACGCCGAACCGGACGCGAAATCCGTAACCAATTGGCACAATGCCACTTGCGCCGGCGACGCTCGCGCGAGCAGTCCACGAAGAAAAAAAAGCTGCCTTTGGGGAGGCGTACGGCACCACAGTCGGACTTCCTTGTTGGAAGGTTGCCGCCAGCCCAATCGAGCAGTGTGCGATGGGGCTTGCCAGGCTTACCTCGCCCTTGCTGAACCTCCATCCGGGTGAAACCGAAAGCAGCCCCAACCCAAGCGGGGGGTGGTGTGGAATGGAATGAGGCGTCATTTCCGCATCCTGGCGGTTTGCGCCACTGCATTGTGGAGTCTGGTGGCCCACGCAAGTATAATGATGGGTAGGTCCTTGGGGCATTCAGGCGACGCGACGGGCAAGTGACGGGAGGAGCGAACGTGTCGAAAGGCGATTCCGATATCTTGCGGAGCGGCATGAACCCCCTGACCGAAGCAATTCTCGAGGCGGCGGAGGATCTCGAGAAGGGCCGACCGTTGGCAAGTGGGGCCGAATCACCCGATCTCGCCGCGGCGCAGGTCCCGCCGGCTTCTGCGCCGCTCGACGAACTGCCTGAGGAGCCCGCGCCGGCCGAACCCGAGGAAATCGCGGCCCCCGAAGAGGTGCAGGCCGGGTCGTTTTGGGACCGCTTGGCCGAGGTCAATCCCTATACCGTCATGCTGGCCGTGGCCTTGGCGGCCCTGATCGTCGGCGTCGGGATGCTGGCGCTTGAGCTTACAAGCTACGGTTGGGACGTGAAAGCCCG
>JANLFZ010000658.1:1823-2741 GCA_024653385.1 Thermoguttaceae bacterium
TGATTGGCTGCCGGCACGAAGGGAATCGTCATGCCCACGTCGTTTCGAGCCCAGACGGTCGATGGCGTCTTTGTGATCCAGTTCACCGACGCCCAGATTCTCGACGCGACGGTGATCGAACAGATGCACCGCGACCTGATGCTGGCGCTCGATAAGGCCCAGGAACGTCGGCTGTTGCTCGATTTCTCTCAGGTGCGGTTCATGTCGTCGGCCGCGCTGGGGATGCTTATCCGCGTCCACAAGAAGTGCAAGGAGTTGAAGATCGCGCTGAAGCTCTGCAACATCGCGCCGCAGATCCAACAGGTGTTCCACGTGACGAATCTGGATCGCGTCTTCGACATCCACAAGGATGGCCGGCCCACGCGCGAGGCGTTCGCTCCCGAGGTTTGAGCCCCAAGGGTGGGTAGGGCGTTTCGAAGCGCTAGCGCGTGTCGCGGCCAAGCTGGCACCCAGCCGGCCGCCCACCCGAGTTCAGGACTACCACCCCGCTGGTGATGATTCCGTCTTGACACCGGGGCCGGAATTCGGACAATCACGCGACCCGTGCGGCGCCATGCGAGCGGCCAAGGATGGCAGTCCGGCGTCCGCGGATCGGGCCAACTTCCGGCTCTATTCACGTCGATCGACGGAAGGCAAGGAGGCCTTTCCGGATGCGACTCGCTCCCGGTACCGAGAGTCCGATCGGCCAAGACCCGGCCGAAAGCCCCAGCCGGCCCATGAGGGTGATCGGGGTGACCGGCGCCCACGGCAAAGCCACCGTGAGCAGCTTGCTGGCGAGCGTCTTGCACGCCTCGGGCTGCGCGGTGGGCGTGCTGGGGAGTTTGGGTTGTCTCGACGGGCGCGATGTCGTGCACCCGCCTCGGATACCCCCGCCTGCCGACGAAATGGCCTCGCTCTTGGCGCGGATGGCTGCCCACC
>JANLFZ010000064.1 GCA_024653385.1 Thermoguttaceae bacterium
CCTGCTCCGGCCCCGGCTCCGGCCCCGGCCCCGGCTCCGGCCAAGCCCGCGGCTCCGCCCGCTCCTCCGGCCCCGCCCGCCAAGGCGTAGGCCCCGGTCATGACATGCCGGTTCCCAACGTCGAAGCCAGAAACACCTGGACTAGTTGAGAACCGAGCGGGACGATTGAAGTCGAAGCTTTCCCTGTTGGCTTCGACTTGGTAATCTACGAAAGACAGGCTGGTCGTCTGAACGTCGGATGGCCAGCCTTTTGTGTTTCTTGGAAAAACATTGCGAGTTGGGAAGACCCTCCGGCCGAAAATTCCGTCACGCCCCGCCATGTTCCTCGTCTTTTCGGGGCGGCATGACAGTCCGTCGAATGGCGTTCGCCCGGAGTGCTCCGATGGTTCGCAGTCTGCGGCTTTCTTGTTGGGCGGTTCTGTTGATCGCGGTGTCTGGATGCGCGATGTGCGCCAATCCGTACGACGAGTGCGGCCCAACGGCGACCGATGCATCCTGTGCCGCGTGCGGTTCGACCGCCCGAGCGGGTTCGATTCTCTCGGCCGGGCCCATGGCCGAGATGAAGGGCACGGCCCTGGAGACCGCCCCAGTGCCGCCCGACGATGCCGTGCCCGCGGAGGGGGCCCCCTTGCCTCCGGCTTCGAGGACCGGCGTGGTTCCAACCGTCAAGAGCCGTGGTCCGATCGAGGGTTGGAAACCGAGTACCGGCCGGAGCGTGGTGCTACCACCGGCGCCGGTCCCGGCCGAACGCGTGCGGTAGTGTCTGGCGTCCGGGCTCTGCCTCCTCGTTGCGACGGCTGCCCCCTTGACCGCGGCCCCGGGATCGGTCACGTTATCGGTGCAGGTGCAACCGCGACGTGCCGCAGGAAAGGGGATGCGCGTGGAACACTACGGCGACGGCCCGTCGACCGGGCTCGACCAGACCGCGGCGGGCAAGATCCTCACGGGTTTTCAACCGCACGACGTGGCGATGAGCCCGGACGACCGCGACGTGCTTCGGGCATTGGCCGAGCGAGTCGCCGACATTGCCGCCGGCTCGCGGATGCGCGCGGTCCGCGAGTTGTGGACCCGGCTAAACTCCCTCCGGGAAACGCGCCCCGTCGTCTTCTGCGACCCGGAAAACGGCTGGAACGAGATCATCACCGAGTCGCAGATGGCTTGCCGGGGTAAACTCGCCCGGCGCTGGGAAATGGACCTGCGCAAGGAGATCTTCTGGGGCGAGGAGATGGGCGACGACAAGCCGGTCGAGCCGTTCTTCGACGTGCCCTACACGGTCTCGCCCGACGACTGGGGCCTGGCGGCGGTCTACCGCAAGACCGAGAGTGCGGGGTCCTACGTGTGGGAGGCCCCGATCCGCGATTACGCCACCGATCTACCCCGGCTGCACTCGCCTCAATTCGAGATCGACTGGGAAACCACCCGCGGCTGCCTCGAACTCGCGCGCGACGTCTTCGACGGCATCCTCACGGTGCGCCTGAAAGGGTGCTGGTGGTGGTCGCTGGGCTTGACCTGGCCCGCCGCCACGCTCCGCGGACTGGAGAACATCTTCTGCGATTTCCACGACCACCCGGACGAACTCAAGGAACTGCTTGCGAGGATCTCCCGCGGCTACCTCGACAAGCTCGACTATCTCGAAGCGAACAACCTGCTCAGCCTGAACAACGACGGCACCTACGTGGGCTCGGGCGGGTTCGGGTTTTCGGAAGAACTTCCGCGCCCGGACTTCGACGGGCACGTGACGTGCGCCGATCTGTGGGGTTTCACCGAGAGCCAGGAAACGGTGAACGTCTCTCCGGCGATGTACGAGGAGTTCATCTTCCCCTACGAGAAACCGATCATGGATCGCTTCGGCCTGACGTGCTACGGTTGCTGCGAGCCGCTGCACAGCCGCTGGCACGTCGTCCGGCGGCACCACAACCTCCGCCGCGTCTCGTGCTCGCCCTGGGCTGATCTGGAAAAGATGGCCGAGTTCCTGGAAGACAAGTACGTCTTGTCGCTCAAGCCCAACCCGGCCGCCTTGGCCACGCCCAAGATCGACGAAGCCAAGATCCGTGGCGACCTTCGTCGGGCACTAGACATTACCAAGGGTTGCGTGGTCGAGATCATCATGAAGGACAACCACACGATCGGCCACCGACCGGAGAACGTCGTCCAGTGGTGCCGGATCGCCAAGGAGGAGGCGATGCGGTAGGAGGCGGCCTCCGGAATGAGCGGCCTCAAACGGCAAACGCCACCGCTCGTTCGCCCCCCTCCGCAGGCGGCTTCGCGTAGAATGATGTTGGGGATGAGACTCGAGTCAACGCGACAGGAGTCGTCACCATGGAGACTCCCAGCATAGGTCGCGTGGTGACTGAAGCGCTCCTCGAGAACCTCGAAGACCTTTGGGCCCAGGATCGGGGTCTCCTGAGCCCCGACCAGGTGCGTCGGCTCACGGTCGCCGATGCGCTGGTCGATACTGGCGCCACGCTGTTGTCGCTGCCCTCTCGGCTGATCGCACAACTCGGGCTGCGCAAGACCGGGGCGAAACGCGTTGCCAGCAGCCTCGGGTTGGCCGAGTCTTCCATCTACCAGGCGGTGCGACTGACGATCCAGGGCCGCTCGTGTACGATGGACGTGATGGAGGTGCCCGACACGGTCCCCGTACTGATCGGCCAACTTCCTCTAGAGCACCTCGATCTGGTGGTGGATCTCCGCAACCGCACCCTTATTGGGAATCCCGCTCACGGGGGAAAGCACATTTACGAGCTGTACTGAATCTCATCAGCGATCGGTGGGTCGTTCCGCTTCGAGAAGGGTTGCCGTCCCGCCAGAATGGTGTTGACGCGCGGGCCGTCTTTCACTAAGAACCGCTCTCCCGGTGCGTGGGCTTGGGACGTTCCGTGCCAACCCCAAACGCAGCACGAGGCGCGAAGGAAACCATCGCTCACGACGGATGGCCGTCGACAGCGTGTGGGATGAGCGTCGGACGGACGGCCCTCGCTGGCGCGTCGGGTTAGTGTGGAGGGTCCCCTCGCTGGCGCGTCGGGTTGGTGTGGAGGGCCCCCCTCGCTGGCGCGTCGGGTAGGTGTGAAGGGCCCCTCGCTGGCGCGTCGGGTTAGTGTGGGGCGGCGCACGCCTCGGGATTCCGATCTCGTCGCATTATCTGCTCGCCTGCGTCGCGCGCTCGTTCAACCAAGGGACCGGCATATTGACCTTAATGGCCAGGCCGAACCGCACGAAATCCGCGCGTGGGCCGCTCTTGCGGTCGCGCCGCGTTCCCCGAGCCGGCCCCCGGTGCGCGCTGGGCGTTCTCGTGGCCGTTGCCGTCGCAGTCGTCGGTTGTTGCCGCAGTCCGGGGGTTTACCGCGCGTCGCGCTTGCCGGTCGAAGTGCTCGCCCCGGCGCGCATGGCTGAAGAGCCGGTCAATCTGGCGAACTTCGCCGCGCCGACCATCGGGCGCGACACGATCCAGTCGGGCGACGTGATCGAGGTGTCGATGGTCACCGACTATGCCCGGCTCAGTGTCACGACCACCCCGGTGCGCGTGGCCGAGGATGGGTCGGTGACCGTCCCCCTGATCGGCCGGGTGTTGGTCGCCGGACTGCGATTGCAGGAGGCCGAACAAGAGATTGCCGCGGCAGGTGTCGCACGGGGCGTGTTTCTCCATCCCAGCGTCACCGTCACCATGAAACAGCCTCGCACGAACCGCATCACGGTGGTGGGGGCGGTGAAGGCGCCGGGCGTGTACGACTTGCCGCGGGGAGGCAGTTCAGTGATGGCGGCAATCGTCGCCGCCGGGGGGTTGACCAACGAGGCCGGCACGGAGGTGGAGCTGCGACGCACGCAGCCCGTTGGCGGGGCTTCCCGTGCCGCGCCGCCTGCCAGCGAAACAGGCGCCGACGCCGGCGCGGCCGACCGGGCCCAGGCCGGGCTCATGGAGAGCGTTACGTTGGACCTGCTGGCCGGCGCGGCCGATCCGCGGGCGTGCCGCGACCTCGACGACGGCGACGTGGTCCACGTGGTCCGGCGGAACGTCAAGCCGATCTACGTCCTGGGGCTGGTCAAGAAGCCCGGCGAGATCCCGTATCCGCCGAACCAGGAAGTCCGCGTGCTCGACGCCTTGGCCCTGGCGGGGGGAGCGACGAACTCGATCGCCGACGACGTGACGGTCATCCGCCGACTGCCTGGCGAGCCGCGTCCGGTGAAGATCGAGGTGAGTCTCGAGGCCGCCAAGTTGGGGGTCGAGAACATCCAACTGGCGCCCGGCGATACCGTCGTCGTCGAGCACACGATGGCCTCGTTCGCCTTGGAGTTGCTCCAGACGGCCTTCCGGATCGGGGTGAACGTGCCGTTTACGCTATTCTGAGGACGCGATGACGCCGCCTGCCGACATGCCGCCGGCCGATCCGTCGTACCCGGTCTCGCCGGGCGCGCAGATGGTTCACCTGGTGGTGCGCCTCGCGATGGCCGTGCGCTATCGCAAGAACGTGATGCTGGGGGCGCTGGCGGCAGCGGCCGTTCTGGGCGGATTCTATTACGCGACGGCGACCCGGTACTACGGCGCCAAGGCGGCCATGCTCGTCACCCAGATCGGCCGCGACCCGACCGACACGGCCATCGCCGACGACGAGTTGGTGCGGCGCAATACCATGCCGACCTTCGAGAACATGTTCCGCAGCCCCAAGGTGGTCGAGGGGGCCCTCAAGAACCTTGCCGAGGAAGACCGGATCGACCTGGCGGGCATCCCTCCCAACCGCTGGGTCCAGACGCTTCAGGACAACCTCTCGGCCAGAACCGTGCGGAATACGAACATTCTCGAAGTGGGGTACCGGTCCAGGGACGCCCGCGCGGCGGTCAACGTACTCCAGGCGGTTGTCCAGTCGTATCTTGCCTTCATGGATCAGGTCCACAAGGGGACCACCGGCGACCTTGTCGCCGTGATGGTGCGAGAGCGGTCCGAGGTGGCCGAGAAGCTCGGACGGGTCCAAGAGGCCCTCTTGGAGGCCCGGCGCAAGTGCGGCGACATGGGTTTCCGCTCCGACAGCCGGGTCCTTCATCCCGTGGTCCAGCGCGCGGTGTTCTTCAACGACACGCTGGCCGCCATCGAGCGCCAGCGCGTCGAGTTGGGGGTTGCCCTGGCAGGCATCGAAGAGGCCGTGCGCGAGGGAACCGATCTCGGCCAGCACGTCGTGGCGATGGGCAACCTGCTGGGCAAGGAACTCTTGATGAGCCTGATGGGCATCGGCACGCGCGATGCGCTGGCCGAGGCCCGGCTGGCCGAACTGTGCGTCCGCGACCAGGCCGATCTGGCGATGATGCGCCAGCACTTCGGCCCGAACCATCCCGAGGTCGTCTTTCTCGCCGAGAAGATCCGCTTGACCGAATCCTACCTGAACGGCTTCCGCGAGCGGGTCAACCAGCGGATTGCCGAATTGGGTCGCGACGAGGTCGCCGGCTGGATCGTGCAGGCGGGCCGGCGCAAGCTCGACGAGCTTCGCCAGCAGGAGGAGATGTTCCGGTCGCAGTACGAAGAGGCTCAGGCCGCGGCGGTGGGACTAAGCCAGGAACTGGCCCAGGTGGAAATCCTCGAACACGAGCTGGAGCGTCTGAGCGCCCTGGACGACACCCTGCTGAACCAGATCACCACGCTCCGGCTGCGCCAGAACGGGCAGGAGGTCCGCACCGCGCTGGCCCAGGAGCCCGTGGTCGACGACAACCCCGTCTCGCCCAAACTCGCCTATGTGGCCCTGGCCGTGCTGGCGGGAGGATGCGTGGCTGGTCTGGCGGCCGTGCAGTTTTTCGAGGTCCTCGACGACCGGTTCCGGTCGATCGACGAGTTGCAAGAGCGTCTCGGCGTGCCGGTCCTGGCGATGATCCAACGATTCGATCCGTCGGAGGCGACCGGCCTGGAGGCCCTGCCCATGGCCCGGCAGCCCGCGGCCCCCGAGAACGAGTCCTTCCGCACGTTGCGCACCGCCTTGGCGTTGACCCATCCCGAGGCCCGCCAGTTGGCGGTCACCAGTGCCGAGCCGGGCGACGGCAAGACGACCGTGCTGGCGAACCTTGCGGTGGGCTTTGCCCAATCGGGTCGAAAGACGCTCTTGATCGACGCCGACTTGCGGCGTCCCGGTCTGACGCGGTTGATGAATCTCCGCGGGCCGCGCGGGCTGTCCGAGGTGCTTCGCGCGGCGGGCGACATGGCCGGCGTGGCGAGCGCCCACATCCAGGCCTCGGGCGTGCCGGGTTTGGACGTGTTGCCCTCCGGGCCGCGCCCGCCCAACCCCGCGGAACTGCTGGCCGGACCGCAACTCGCGCAACTGCTGGCCTGGGCAAGCAGCGTCTACGATCAGGTGCTCGTCGACAGCCCGCCCGTACTGGCCGCCAGCGACGCGGCACTGATCGGCCGGTTGGTCGATGGCGTCGTGGCGGTCGTGCAGCCGGCCAAGAACCGCCGCGGTCTGGTGCTCCGCGTGGCCGAGACCTTGGCGCTTCTGCGGATTCCGCTGTTGGGCGTCGTGGTCAACCGCGCGGCGACCGGTGGCGACGACGGCTACTACGGATACCGCGGCTACGATTACGGATACGGCTACGCCTACGGCGACCGGGACGAGGAGGAATTGCCCGACGCCAAGGGTCCTGACGAGCAACACGAAGCATTGCCGTTTGCGGCCGGTTCCGCCTCGGAGGATGCCATACGGCGGGTGGCGCCCCGCCGCGTCGCATGAACGACAGGGAGGTCGTGCCGATGACCGAACGCCGGACGCGCCCGATCGAGTCGTTCGCCGGGTCCGTCGTGGGCCCCGGGGCGCTCGACGAACGCCTCCGGTTCGTGGTCGACGGGGCGCTGGCGGGGACGTTGTTCGTGGTGCCGGCGCTGATGGGCGGGCGCCAGGCGCTGGGGCAATGGGCGCTGGTCACGCTGGCCGTCGCGGCCGGCATGGCCTGGGCCGTGCGCCAGGGGCTTCGCCGTCGGCCCGCGTGGCGTCCCTGCCCGGGCCTCGTGGTGCTCGGCGCGGCAATCGCCCTGGTGATCGTCCAGTGGTTGCCGCTGGGCCCTTCGGCGGTGGCCAGGCTGTCGCCCCACGTTCCCGAGATCCTGCCGCTGTGGAATGCGCCAATAGACCAACCGGCAAGCCTGGGACCCTGGGCGCGGCTTTCCCTCGCGCCGGCGGCCACGAAGGCCGGTCTGATCGTGCTGATCGCCTATGCGTTGCTCTTCTTCGTGACCGTGCAGAGAATCAAGACGCTCGACGACCTCGAGCGCGTGTTGCGATGGTGCGGCACGGCGGCCGTGGCCATGGCGATCTTCGGTCTGGTGCAGTATTTCGCCGGCAACGGCCGGTTCTACTGGTTCTACGAGCACCCCTATTCCGACACGCTCGACGTGGTCAAGGGCAGCTTCACCAACCGCAACCATTTCGCCCATTTTCTGGCATTGGGCATCGGGCCGCTCATCGGTTGGGTCCAGAGCGTCCACCATCGCAAGACGCGCCGCGACGCGCCGGGCGAATGGACCGAGGCCGACGACGCCCGGAACCGGCTCCGTCTCGGGCTGCTTGCGGCAGCGATTGGGGTCGTGCTGCTGGCCGGCCTGCTGTCGCTTTCCAAGGGCGGCATCGTGGCGATCGTCGCCGCGGCCGTCGTGGCGACCGCCGTCGCCTGGAGGGCCTCGGCCCTGGGAGGCCGGTACGTGATCGCCCTGGCCGGCGCGGGCATGTTGCTGGTCGCGCTGGCGACGCTGGCCGCCTTCGATCGCCTGCCCGAGCGCCTGGGCGCGCTCTCGTCCGGATCGCTCGACGCGATGGACAAGAACCACGCGCGCCGCAACATCTGGGCGGCCGTGGCGCGGGCCATTCCGCAATTCGCGGTCCTGGGCGCGGGCGTGGGCAGCCATCGCGAAGTCTACCCCATGTTCTTCGACGCGCCCCTCGAATCGCGCACCGAGTTCACCCACGCCGAGAACAGCTACCTTCAACTGGGCCTGGAGACGGGCGCGGCCGGGCTGGTGCTGGCCGCGACGGGCATGGGACTCTGCGCGGCATGGTGCATCGGCACGTTGCGCCGTGCGATGTCGTCCCGGGCGTTCGTCGCGGCCGGCGCGATCGCCGCCAGCCTCGCCGCCAGCGCGATCCACGCCGCCGTCGACTTCGTGTGGTACGTCCCCGGGTGCATGGTCATGGTCGTCATCCTGGCGGCCGCGGCGTTTGGTTGCCGACAACTCGCCGGCGACGCGACGGCCCGCGCAGTGCATGCTCGGCCTTTGGCCAGGGCCGCGGCCTGGGGGTTTGCGGCGGCGCTTGGGGTCGTGGGCGTTTGGATGATCGGCGACCGCATCGGTCCCGTGCTGGCCGAGCCCGCATGGCACCGGTACCTGATCGCCCGGAAGCCCGTCGGCGCCTCCTCCAGCGCGCGATCCCTCGATGCGGAGGAGGGAGATCCGCTTGCAAGGCGCGACCACGCCGACGCCAACCGCGCGGCCGCCGCCCGGCAGCGTCTGGCGGAACTCGAGGAGGTCGTGCGTTGGAGTCCGGATCATGCCCGGGCCCGCCTCGAACTGGCCGAGGCCAGTCTGCGCCTGTTCGACCTCTGCCAGATGGGCGCGGAGAACTCGATGTCGCTTTGCGACGTGCGCGACGCGGTGTTCGCGTCGCGGTTCCCGTCGCGCGAGGCCTTGGAGGCGTGGCTTGCGCGCGCCGTGGGCGAACACTGGGGGCTCTTGCGCAAGGCGATCGATCAGACCCGGCACGCGCTGCGCCTGTGCCCGCTTCAAGGCAGGGGCTACCTGTTTCTGGCCGAGTTGTGTTTCCTGGAAGGCGAAGGCGACCGGGCGAAGAACGCCTACCTGGCGCAGGCCGTACGCGTGCGGCCGTACGACGGCGACATCCACCTGGCCGTGGCCCAGCAAGCGCTGCGCGCCGGCGACACGGCCGGGTGGCTCGAACATCTGCATCGAGCGTACCAGGCGGGCCGGCCTTATCAACAGCGACTGATCCGCGACCTGATCGCGGCAACGCCGGTCCAGGGGCTGGGGGCCATGATCGGCTTTCTCATCGACGAGTTTCATCCCAACGTCGATGGCCTACGCGCGATGTACCACGCCGCGACCGAGTTCGAGCGTGCCGAGCGATTCGCGATGCTGGCGCCGGCGGACCGTCCGGCGGCTTTGGGGGAGGTCCGCGCTCAACTGGCTCCGCTTCGGGCCGGTCTGGCCCGATGGGCCGAGACCGAGGCCGCCACGAGGTCGGGGACCGAGGCGGCCCGGCTCTGGCTCGACGCGGCGCGATGCTACCGCGAGTTGGCCGACGCGAGGGCCGCGGATTGCGCCCGCCGCGCGGTCCGTTGCGATCCGAACCAGTACGACGCGCGCCACGAGGCGGCCTTGTGCCTGATCGACGCGCGCGAGTTGGCCGAGGCCGAACCCCACGTGCAGTGGTGCCTCCAGCGCCGACCCGACGATCGAACGCTCGTGCGACGCTTCCAAGAGGCACTGCGGGAAAGTCTCGACGCGGCCGGCTCCGAGACGGCCGGCCAGGCGCTGGGGACTGGGAGGGACCGCCGGTGACCCGCTTGCACGTCGATCGCTTGCCCGTCGCGCCGGCCACGCCCGGTCCTCTGAGCGCCGCGCCACGCGCGGTCGGGCTCCGGCTGGTCCGACGGCTCCGCGTGGTGGTGCTGGCCCCGGTCATGCTGTTGATCTACTACCTGGCGTATTGCCTGCGGTTCGACGGGACGCCGGAAGCTCGGGAATTCGAACGCTTTCTGCTGACTGCCCGGTGGATACTGCCGCTGAAGCTGGGCCTCTTCGCCTGGTTCGACGTGGGTCGAGGATGGCGCCGTCTGGTCACGTACCGGGATTTCGCGGTGTTGGTGCGAGCCGCGACGAGTTGCCTGGTGCTGGCAGTGCTTGTCAACCGGTTCTTGTTCCGCTGGCCCGTGGTGCCGCGGAGCATCTATCTGTTCGATTGGGGGTTGACCATCGGGGTGTTTGGCGGGGCGTTGGCCTTGATCCATCGAGTCGGCGAGGCCGGCCGCCGGCACTCGGCGGCCATCGACGTTCTCCTTCGGCGCAAGCCGATTTCATTGGATCTCGAAAGCCTTCGCCGCTGGATCGACGGCCGGACGCTATTGGTCACGGGCAGCGCCGGCAGCATCGGTTCGGAGATTTGCCGCCAGCTCTTGCGGTTCTCGCCGCGGCGACTCGTGTTGGTCGATCGCGCCGAGACGGGCCAGTTCTTCCTCGAGCGGGAACTCCGCCCGATGGCCGGCCCGGTCGAGCTGGCGGTTTCGATCGCCGACATCCTCGATACGCCGAGGCTCGAAGCGCTGTTTCGCGAGCACGCCCCCGAGATCGTGTTTCATGCGGCGGCGTACAAACACGTGCCGCTGATGGAGGCGCATCCCGGCGAGGCGGTCAAGAACATCGTGCTGGCCACGCGGCGCCTGGCCGACGCCGCGGCGAGGGCCGGCGTCGGCTCGTTCGTGATGATCTCCACCGACAAGGCGGTCAATCCGGCCAGCGTCATGGGCGCGTGCAAGCGAGTGGCCGAGATGTACGTCCAGTCGTTGGCGGGCCGGTCGGAGTGCCGTTTCGTCACGGTCCGCTTCGGCAATGTCCTCGACTCCTCCGGCAGCGTGGTCCAGGTGTTTCGGCAACAGATTGCCGCGGGCGGGCCCGTCACCGTCACCCATCCCCAGATGCGGCGGTTCTTCATGACGATTTCCGAGGCGGCGCAACTGGTGATCCAGGCCGGGGCGATCGGCGGCGCGGGCGAGATCCTCGCGCTCGACATGGGCCGGCCCGTGCGCATCGTCGACCTGGCCGCCGACATGATCCGCCTGGCGGGACTTCGCGCGGGCGAGGACATTGCGATCGAGTTCACGGGACTCCGCCCGGGCGAAAAGCTCGACGAGGAGTTGCTCGGCGCGGGCGAGTCGCCGCGACCCACGTGCCATCCCAAAATCACGGTGGCGGATCATCGCCCCGCCAGCGGCCCAGACGTTCGCGCCGCGATCGACCGGCTGGAGAACCTGCTGTATGCGCCGGCCGACCAGATCGTCGCCGCACTGGAGCAGATCGTTCCCGAGTTCCGCTCGACGTGGGCGTTCCAGCGCCGACAGGCCGCGTAGCGCCCGCAAGAGAACCGATCGGGGCAACAAGGATTGGCAAGGCGAACCGGCGCCGGCCGCTTCGCACAACCACCATGAGCGTGACCGACATCCGACGAACCGGCAAAGCCGTTTCAAGGCGCGCGGCGGCCGCGCGCGCGCAGACCGGGACGACGACGGCGGTTCCGCTTGGGCGCAATTTCGCCTGGACCTTTCTCGGCAATTGCGTGTATGCCGGCTGCCAATGGGGCATGGTCATCGCGCTGGCCAAGCTGGGCACGGTCGAGATGCTCGGCCAGTTTGCCCTGGGGTTGGCGGTCTCGGCCCCGGTGATGCTCTTGGCCAGTCTGCACCTCCGCGGCCTTCAGGCGACCGATGTGGCGCGCGAGTTCGCCTTCGCCGATTACCTTGGGCTTCGTCTGGCCTCGACGGCGGCGGCGCTGGGAGTCATCGCCTTGATCGGCTGGGTGGTTTCGCCACGGTCGGCTCCCGTCGTCCTCGCCGTGGGATTGAGCAAGGCCGTCGAATCGCTTAGCGACGTGATTTTCGGGCTCTTCCAGCAGCGCGAACGCATGGATCGGGTGGCGCGATCGGCGATGCTCAAAGGGCCGCTTTCGCTCGTCGCCTTCACTGCCGCGCTGGCAGCCGGCGGCAGCCTGGTGGGGGCCGTGCTCGCCCTGGCCGCGGTCTGGACCGCGGTGCTGGTCGGCTACGACCTGCCTGCCGCCCGGCGGGAGTTGGCCCGCGCGGGCCGGCACGGCCGGCTCGTTCCCCGATTCCATCCGCCCACGCTGCGAAGACTCTTTCGTCTGGCGGCTCCGCTGGGGGTGGTGATGTTTCTCCTTTCGCTCCAATCGAATCTTCCGCGGTTTTTCCTTGGCTGGTACTGGGGCGAGCGGGAATTGGGGATCTTCGCCGCAATGGCGTGGTTCGTCGCCATCGGCACCCAGGTGATGACGGCCCTGGGGCAGTCGGCCAGCCCCCGCCTGGCGAGGCACTGGGCCGAAGGGGACCGGGCCGCGTTCCATCGGCTCGTGCGACGGCTCCTCGCCGTGGGGGCGGCAGCCGGGACGCTGGGCGTGGCAACAGCCGCGGTCTTCGGACGGCCCCTGTTGGGCGCGCTGTATCGCCCCGAGTACGCCGGCCATCCAGCCGTCTTCGTCTGCGTGATGGGCGCCGGAGGGCTACTGTACCTCAACTCGGTCCTCGGGTTCGCGGCCACGGCGAGCCGCCGGATTGCCGGGCAGCCGGTCGTCCTGGGCGCGTGCGTGACCCTGTCGCTGGCCGCGTGTGCGGCGCTGGTGCCCCCTTGGGGAATGCTCGGCGGCGCCCTGGCCATGCTCGCCACAGCGGCGGCGCTGGTGGTCGGGTACGGAGTACTTCTGGTGCGTTCGCCTCGCAAGGGTCCGTGAAACCCAGGGAGCATGCCGGCCATGACGATGCGCGTGCTGCACGTGGTCGGGCGGATGAACGCCGGCGGCGTCGAAACATGGCTTCTTCGCGTGCTGCGACGAGCGGACCGCGGGCAACTCGAGATGGACTTTCTCGTGCACGACGAACGGCCCGGCCTGTACGACGACGAGATCCGCCGGTTGGGCTCCGCCGTGTTGCGCTGTCCCTATCCCCGGCGACCGTGGCGGTTCGCCCGCTCCTTCCGCCGTGCCCTGCGCGAGCACGGCCCTTACGATGTCATCCACAGCCACGTCCACCATTACAGCGGATACGTGCTCAAGCTGGCCCGGTCGGAGGGTGTCGCCCGTCGGATCGCGCACAGCCACAACGACCGGGCGGCGGCCGAATCGGGCGTCTCCCTCGGGCGCCGGGCGTACCTAGCCATCAGCCGGCATTGGCTCCGCCGGCACGCCACGGCCCGCCTCGCGTGCAGCCGTTCGGCCGGGGTGTCGCTGTTCGGTCGCCCGTGGCTGACGGATTCCCGGGCCCGGGTGGTGCATTACGGGGTCGACCTGGCGGAGTTCGCCGCCCCGGCCGACGGCGCGGCGGTGCGCAAGGAACTGGGACTTGCACCCGACGACTTCGTGCTGGGGCACGTGGGCCGCTATTGCCCCCAAAAGAACCACCGCTTCTTGTTGGACATTGCGGCCGAGGCAGCGCGGCGCGAGCCGCGCATACGCCTGTTGCTGTTGGGCGAAGGCCCCTTGCGCGCGGAGATCGACGCGCAAGCAAGGGTCTTGGGGCTTGGCGACCGGGTAACGGCGCTGGGGGTTCGCCGCGACGTGCCCCGGGTTCTGGCAGCGGTCGATGTGTTCGTGTTTCCGTCGCTCTGGGAAGGGTTGCCGCTGGCCGTGCTCGAGGCCCAGGCAGCGGGACTTCCTTGCGTGGTGTCCGACCGCGTGACCGCCGAGGCGGACGCCATCCGATCACTGGTGTACCGGCGAAGCCTCGACCAGGACGCGGCTGCCTGGGTCGACGCGATCCGGGAGGCCCGGCCGGCGCGCATGCCGCGGCAACAAGCCGTCGCCGCGCTGGCCGGTTCAACGTTCGACCTCGAGCGCACCCCGAGGGTTCTGTGGGAAATCTATGGCGCCGCGTGCTGTTAATCCGATCGCCGTAAAGACCAACGCCCGGGCCCGCCCAGCGCGCGGGCGGCCGATGCGCCGGGACGACCTGCGCGCGACTGGCGGCCGAGCGGCCCAATTACGTTGGCGTTGGTCATCGCCGGCATGGACCGGCGCCCTGTGCGCCGTGGCGGCCGGACTGGTCTGGTCGGCCCACGGCATGACCATCTCGCTCTTGTGTCCGATTGCCGTCGTGACGGCGGGCCTGGCCGTTGCCTCGGTCTTGTGCGAGGCGCCGCGCGGCGTGTGGTCGTGCGCGGGAATGTATCTGTTGGTCTACGCGGTATTCCACTTCGGAGCCGTGGCGCTCTATGCCGTTGGGATCGACGCCGAAGACGCCATGGCCGGCGCGCTGCGCATGGACTGGTTCTTCGGCCCGTACACCTGCCAGGGCCTGGCCATCGCGGTCTTGGGTTGCTGCGCATGCGCGTCGGGCGCGATGGTCGCGCTTGGGCGTAGGGAATCGCCGCCGGACCGGCGCCTGCGGGACGATGCGGACCGGACCTTGCGCGGGCTGTTCGGCCTGGCCGGCACTCTGGCACTGGGTACGACCATCGCGGTATGGCTGGGCGCCGTCATGGCCAAAGGCGGCCTTCAGGTGCTCTTCGGGTCGTACCAGGCCTTTCTGGCGTGCGCCACGCTCGAAAAGAGCGTGTTCATCCAGTCGGGCATCCTGGTGGGGGTGACCTTGGTGGCCGCGGCCTCGCCTTCCCTCTGGCGCACCGCGGGGATGCTCTTGTTCGTGTTCTGGACCCTGCTGACGCTGCCGCTGGGCCTTAGGACCGGAATTCTCTTTCCCTTGGCCGGCGCCCTGGTGGTCCATGCCCGGCGTCGCAGGCCGGTCTCGACCCTCACGTTCGTCGCCGCGGTGGTCGCGCTGCTCGTGGTGGTTTCGGCGGTGAAGCAAGTCCGTCAGACGGGCTTGGGCGAAGCGAGGTTCCGGGATATCGCATCGAGCCCATTGGGCGGCCTGGCCGAATTGGGCTACTCGTTGCGGCCCGTGGTCGAGGTGGTGCGCTGGGCCGACCAGGGAGAGCCGTACCTCTTGGGCGCGACGTACGCCAACCCGTTCCGCCGCGCGCTGGCGAGGCTGGCCCCGTGGTTGGGCCGCACCGACGCCCAGAACGACGACCTGCTGATGAACGTACTCGTGGTCCGGCTGGTCGGGGCCATCGGCTTCTCGGTCGTGGCCGAGGCCCACCGCAACTTCGGCGTGCCCGGCGTCGTGCTGATCCTGTTCGGGATCGGGTATCTCATGGGGCGGATGGACCGCTGGCGGGTCTCTGGTTGGCACGACGCCGCGGCGGGGATGATCTTCATACCGCTGCTGATCGAAGTGCGCAATGCGTTCGTCCCGGTGCCCGTCCAGATCGCCTTGGGATTGATTTCTCTGGGGGCGGTTCGCTGGGCGCTGTCGGGCGTGGTCCGCGGCACGCGGGGCAGGCAGACCAGGCCGTCTTTGCTGCCGGCGGGCCCCGTGCCTGTCGCAAACTCGAATGGTCATAGCGCGCCATGGAACTGATGTTGTTGATCGACCACTGTTTCCAGCGCGACGCGCACGGGGTGATCTTCTCCCCTCAGAACTACAACTATCCCCTCTTGGCCGGGCGGTATCTTGCCGTGTTCGATCAAGTCCGCGTATTGGCGCGTGTCCGGCCGGCGCAAAGGCCGCGCGCGGCAGGCCAGTTCGCCGAGGGTCAGGCGGTACGCATCGAACCGGTGGGGACCTGGCACGGGCCGGTGGAGTTTTTGCGTCAGTGGACCGCCGTCTCCGGCGCGATCGACGAGCACCTCCGGCGCGAGTCGGCGGTGCTCTTGGTCGCCCCGGGGATCGTCGGCGGGCTGGCCTATCGGTGGCTGCGGGAGCAAAGGCGGCCCTACGCCGTGGAAGTCGTCGGGGACCCGTGGGAGTGCTTCGCCCCGGGCTCGGTGCGCCACCCGTTGCGTCCCGTGTTCCGCCGGGTCTTCTCGATGCTGCTTCGCCGCCAGTGCGCCCATGCGTGCGCCGTGGCCTACGTCACCGAGCATGCCTTGCAGCGTGCTTATCCACCAGGCCCGCACGCCTACCAGACCCACTACTCGTCGATCGAGCTGCGGCGTGACGGCTTCGTGGCCGTGCCGCGGCCGGTGCGAACCGTTGGGCCCTATCGCCTGATCACGGTGGGGTCGCTCGCGCAGATGTACAAAGGAGCGGACGTGTTGATCCGCGCGGTTGCCGAGAATGTCCGGCTCGGGTGGGACCTCCGGTTGACCCTGGTGGGCGATGGGAAGCACCGCGCCGAGTTGCACATGCTGGCCGCACAACTCGGGGTCGGGGGGCGCGTGGTCTTTCGTGGGCAACTGCCCGCGGGCGAGGCGATTCGGACCGAGTTGGACCATGCCGATCTGTTCGTCTTGCCTTCTCGGACGGAAGGGCTGCCGCGGGCGGCGATCGAAGCGATGGCGCGCGGCTTGCCCTGCATCGGGTCCACCGTGGGTGGGTTTCCCGAGTTGCTGCCCGGCGAAGACCTGGTTCGCCCGGACGACGCGGCGGCTCTGGCGGCCAAGATCCGCGAAGTGCTCGCCGATCCCGCGCGCCGCGAACGGATGTCGAAACGCAACCTCAGTCGTGCCAAGGACTACCGCGAGGACATCCTCTCGCTGCGGCGACGCGCGTTCTACGAGCGCCTTCGCACCCAGACCGAGCAATGGTTCTCAAGGCGGCGCGCCGCCTGAAACCGGGCAAGTCGGGCATTTCTACCAAAGGCGATCTCGAGCTGACCGAACTCGATCTGGACCTGGCGCGGGGTCGCCGTTACATTGGTGAAGGAGAAAGGACTCGAATTCGTGCAATCAATGGATGCGTAAGGGCTTCGGCCATGGATCAAGGGAGGCAGTGTTTCTCGAACCATTCCACGGAACCACTTGTTTTGAAGGACGCGGACCCTGGACCGGCGCGTGGTACCGCCCGAGCGCGGGCGTTGCCCCACCCTAACGGGGAGCAAACGCCTGTCTTGTCGGCATTTCCCTGGGAGCCACCGCAGGCCCAAGGACCGTCGACATCGATCATGCGTCGCTTGCAGAATCACCAGCACGAAACGCTTTTCTGCCGGTATCCCAAGAACCCCATTCTCACCGCGGCCGATTGGCCGTACCCGATCAACACGGTGTTCAACGCGGGGGCGACCCTCTTGCCCGACGGCCGGACGCTGCTTTTGTGCCGGGTGGAAGACCGGCGCGGGCATTCGCACCTCTGTGCGGCCCGCTCGCCCAACGGCGTCGACGCCTGGGAGATCGACCCCGAACCGACGCTCCTGCCCGACCCGGACAACTACCCCGAAGAACTCTGGGGCATCGAGGACCCGCGCATCACCTACATCCCCGAGCTGGGCAAATACGCCGTGGTCTACACGGCATACTCGCGCGGCGGGCCCTGCGTTTCGCTGGCCTTGACCGAGGACTTCCGGCGGTTCGAGCGGATCGGCGACATCATGCCGCCGGAGGACAAGGACGCCGCGCTCTTGCCGCGGCGCATCGGCGATTGTTGGGCCCTCTTGCACCGGCCGGTCGGCGCGATCGGCGCCCATATTTGGATCTCCTACTCCCCGGATCTGCGCCATTGGGGTAGCCACCGGCTCGTCCTCGAGGCCCGCCGCGGCGCATGGTGGGACGCCAACAAGATCGGCCTGTCGCCGCCGCCCATCGAGACCCCCGAGGGCTGGCTCATCCTCTATCACGGGGTTCGGCACACCGCAGCCGGCGCGCTGTACCGGTTGGGTCTGGCCTTGTTCGACCTCCAGACGCCCGAACGTTGCCTCTTGCGCGGCGACTCGTGGGTCTTCGGCCCCGAAACGCCCTACGAGCGCTACGGCGATGTCGACAACGTGGTCTTCCCCTGCGGCTACACCATCGACGCCGACGGCGATACGCTCAACCTCTACTACGGCGGCGCCGACACGTGCATCGCCTTGGCCACCGGGAGCATCCGCAGGTTGCTCGATTGGCTCAAGCGGCACGGCAGCCCCGACCCCGCGCACCGAGATCACGCCGGCTGATTCGCCAGCATGGGCACCGGCACCTCCTCGACGATCTCGTCGAGCAGTTGCGCCACCGAGACCTTGCGCAGCCGGCTCTCGGGCTTGAGGATCAGCCGATGGGTCAGCACGGGCGCGGCGACGCGCTTCACGTCGTCGGGTTGGACATAGTCCCGGCCCGAAATCGCCGCGATCGCCTGCGCGCACCGGAACAGGGCGATCGACGCGCGCGGGCTGCCCCCCAGGGCCAAGTCGTCCGCCTTGCGCGTGTTGTGGACGATCTGGGTCAGGTAGCGGCGGACTTTCTCGTCGACGTATACCTCGCGCACCGCGCGCTGCGCCTCGCGCAGCTCGTCGGCCGTGACGACCGGTTGAAGGTCCTCGACCGGGTGCTTGCGCTGAAGCATCTCGAGCATCTTCAGCTCCTCG
>JANLFZ010000659.1:0-2329 GCA_024653385.1 Thermoguttaceae bacterium
CCCGCATCGCATCGACACGCCCTGGTTCTGCATGCCCTTCCGTACCTTCGCCGGACGCCGACGGGATGCCGGACAGGCCCGGGGCCGTCTCGCGATGGAAACTTCTCTTCTCCGGCCGGGAAGACGTGGCCGACGTGTGGGGATCGTTGCACTTCGGCGTGACCCCCGTGCGCCCGCTCGGCGAGTGCGAGGCGGCGGGTGGGACAATCGTCGGCGGCTTTCCGCTTCCCGACGGCGCCTGGGAGGTGTTTGCCCAGCAGATGACCGAGGTCCGCCCGGGCAACGAGCCCTACGACCGGGTGACCTCCTGGAAATTGCTCCGCGGCACGACGCGCGATGGGGTGAAGGTCCAAGCGTGTGAGACGGTGTTCGAGCCGAAGCCGGCGGCATGGACCGACCATTGCGCGATGGCCTTCCGTCCCGAGGCGAACGAGTATCTGCTCTTGAAACTCAAGACCGACCGGAGCGGCTTTGCGTACACGGCCTTTTTCAGCCCCGACGGGAAGACATGGCGGGAACACCCGGACAACCCGCTGTTCTACGACGGCGACGCGATGAGCCTGTTCTGGAGCCCGGTCTTGCGGCGCTTCGTGTGCGTCAGCAAGAGCCTCCAGCCGCACCGCAAACGCATCCTCGATCACGGCGGCCCCACGCCCGCGCTGGGCGATGATTCGCTGCGCGACCGCCGCGTGCTGATGATGCGATCGAGTCCCGACGGACGCCGTTGGGAGCCCTCGGTGTCGCTGGCCGACGTGTGGAACCGCCACGGGCGCAAGCAAGCCGTTCCCACGGAGTTCCTCACCGTGCCCGACGCGGCCGATCCGCCGGATCTCGAGTTCTACAGCGGCAACGCCTTCTGGTATCACGACCGCGCGTACATGATGGTGCTGAACTACGCGGCCAGCCCGCTGGCGCGGGGCAAGCACGGGCCGCAACTGGACAACGAATGGTGGACCAGCCGCGATGGCCTGCACTGGGAGCGCCCGGCGCGTGGGGTCAACGCGCTCGAGGCGTTCCCGCAGATTCCGCGTCTGGAAACCCATCCGTGGATCATCGGCGGCAGAATCCTCTTTCACCGTGGCCGCATGGTGCTGGGAATGCCGGAGGACCGCATCAGCTACGTCGGCGCGCGGGCCAACGCCGAGTTTTCGACGCGGCCGTTCGAGGCGCCGCGGGCGGACCTCCTGCTGAACGTCGCGTCGCCTGCCCCCGAGCGCCCGTTCGCCAAGGATCAGGCCTATGTGATGGTCGGGGTCGTGGACGGCAACGGCCGCACGATCGCGGGGTTCGAGCCGGAGCGTTGCGTCGTGCGCCACGAGGACCGGTGCGATGTGCCGCTGCAATGGGGCGACGTCTCGGCGCGCCAACTCGCCGGAAAGACGATCCGGCTGCGGTTCTTCCTCCGCAGCGCGAACATCTACGCCGTGACCGCCTCGGTGCCGTGACGGCTTGCAAGACAACAGGTTGGGGAAACATCCAAGAGCGAGAGAACGCAACACGGAGAACGAGTGCTATGCTGCGGTTTGCTGGTTTGCTATTTGCGGCGGTGATCGCCGCGGCCTTCGGGGGTGTTGGGGCCTGGTCCATGGTCCTTGCGGCCGAGTCGGCCAACCAGGATCTTTCCCGCTTCCTACCCAACCACGGCAACAGCGTGTACCAGGCCAAGGGGCTGTTGCGCCAATGGCCGCCCGAGGGCCCCAAGGAGCTGTGGCGCGTCGAGGTCGGGTGGGGGAAAAGCGCGGTGGTCGAGGTCGGCGGGACGGCGTTCACGGCGGCCGAGACCGACGGCAAACAGTGGGCCTTGGCGCTGGATCCCACGACCGGCGCCACCCGCTGGAAACGGCTCTTGCTGCCCAAAGAGAACCGCCATTTCGAGCGTGGGCCGGTCACGTCGCCGGTCGTGGACGGGGACCGCGTCTACTACATCCCCTATGCGATTCACGGGACCGACGTGTGGGAGATGCGGTGCCCGATCATCTGCCTGAAGACCGACGGCACCGAGTTGTGGCGCGCCGACCAGACGTTCTGGGGCACCGAGGCCTCGACCCCGCTGGTGGTCGGTGACACCCTTTACGTCGGCGCCGACAACCCCGATCGGGTCGTGCTCGTGGCGTTGGACAAGAAGACCGGGGCCCTTCGGTGGTCGGTCAAGGTCCCTTCGGACAAGGAGCGCGAACTGGGCGCGCCCGCCTCCCTGACCTATCAGGTGGTCGAGGGCGTGCCGCAGGTGATCGTGGCGACCTACGGCACCCGCGAATTGCTCGGCGTCCATGCCGAGCGCGGCGAGATCATGTGGCGTTATCCCTATCCGGCCGACATCATCATCGGG
>JANLFZ010000659.1:2339-2725 GCA_024653385.1 Thermoguttaceae bacterium
TGCCAAACTTGTCATGCTGCTGCCGCTGGTCAGCACGCCGGTCGCCGTGGGCCCCTATCTGTTCGTCAGCGGCGGAGAGGGCAAGAACCGAAACTTCTCTGCCTGCCTGGAAATGAAGGCCGCCGACGGGAAGATCACCTTTCGGCAGCGCTACGTCAGCACCGAGTTGCAGACGAACATGTACAACACCGTGGCCATCCACGACGGGGCGGTGTTCGGCTTCGGCGGCGGCGCCAAGACCGGTTTCCTTCATGCCACGAACCTCGAGGACGGCCGCTTGTTGTGGAAAGAAGAGAGCAAGGACTGGACCAAGGACCAGAACCTCGTCATTGCCGACGGGTTGATCTTCGCCCTAACCAAGAACGACGAGCTGGTCCTGGCCGAGG
>JANLFZ010000660.1 GCA_024653385.1 Thermoguttaceae bacterium
ACGAATGGCCGAGTTGGTCGGGCGCGAGATGGCCGAGGAACTGCGCAGCCGCAGCATCGCCGTGTTTCAGAAAGGCGCCGCGTACGCCAAGGCAAGGGGCATCCTGATTGCCGACACCAAGTTCGAGTGGGGCGTGGTCGACGATCATCAATTGATTCTGATCGACGAGGTGCTCACGCCCGACAGCTCGCGGTTCTGGCCGGCCGATCAATACCAGCCGGGGCGCGGTCAACCGTCGTTCGACAAGCAGTTCGTGCGCGACTGGTTGGAAACGACCTCGTGGGACAAGAACAGTCCACCCCCGCCCTTGCCCAACGATGTCGTCCGGAACACGCGAAGTAAGTACGTCGAGGCGTTCGAACGCCTTACTGGGAAACGCTTTGAGGCGCAGTCGGGCGTCTAGACTTCCTGCCCGATTCGCGACGTTTCCGTTGCACGGCCTTTGCGCCGGGCTAATAATTGGCTGGCAGGGCAACCGCCAACGGCAATGCCCCGGAACACCGAGGAAGGCGATGGCCGCGAAGCTGGATCCCTATTGGAAGTGGCTCGGCATTCCCCCGGAAGAGCAGCCTCCCAACTACTATCGCCTGCTCGGCATCGCGCTGTTCGAATCCGACCCGGAGGTCATCTCGAACGCGGCCGACCGCCAGATGGCCCATGTGCGGTCGTATCAGACGGGGCCTCATGCCTTGCTGTCGCAGCGGCTTCTCAACGAGCTGTCGGCCGCCCGGATTTGCCTCCTCGATGCAGCGCGAAAAGCGGAGTACGACGCCCGCCTTCGCCCCCAGACCGCCCTCCAACCGGAGTCCCGCCAGGTCGCTTCCCCCGTGTTCGCCTCGGCATTGGTGGAGCCCCCGCCGCTCGAGACGCCGGGCGACGCGATCCCGCTGCCGTTCTCGACCGAGCCCTCGTTCCTGGCGGAGTTGGAGACCGAGGCCATTGAGCCACAACCGGCCCCAGGGCCGACGGCCGATGGATTGCCCGAGATCTTGGCCGTCGGCCCAGGGCGGCGCGCAGCCAATTCGCGGCGGCCGCTTCGGCGCCGCAGGTCCCCCGGCCTTGGTCTGGCGATGGGGCTGGCCGGCGTCGTCGTCGCCTTGTTGCTTGCGGCCTTCACGTGGATATGGACTCACTCGTCCGGAGCCGGCGGCTTGCCGTCGAGTATGGACGTTCCACCCGGGAAACGGGCAACGACGGGAAGCTCAACCGGCCGATGAAGACCGACACGCCGCCCGATCCCGATCATCCGCCGCGCGTGTCGGCCAGAGCACGTCGGGCCTTGCTCGAACGCCATCCTTGGGTGACGTTTGTCTTGCCCTTGGGAGTCTATTTGCTGTTGACCTCGTTGGAACCATCGGCCGCAGAGATGCCGGATGGGCAAACGGTCGTCGGCGCGGCGTCTTATCCAGCGGTTTATCTCGCCAAGATCACGCTCACCGGCGCGGCCCTGTGGTTCGTCTGGCCGGGCTTGGCAAGATTCCCCTTGCGCGTCAGCCCATGGGCCGGGCTTGTGGGCTTGGTGGGGGCCGGAATCTGGATCGGCTTGTGCGAACTGCCGGTGCATCGGGCGCTTGCGGCGATCGGTCTCGACCGGCTGGCCTCGCTGGGGGCGCGGACGGGATACAACCCCTTCGAACGCCTGGCCGGGCTGCCCGTGGCCTGGGCGTGGACATTTGTCACGGTCCGGTTCGCGGGACTGGTCCTCTTGGTCCCCGTGGCCGAGGAGTTGTTCTTGCGCGGGTTCTTGATGCGGTTCGTGTCCGCGGCCGACTGGACCGAGCAGCCCATCGGCAGCCTCAGCCGCGCCGCGGTGGCAGCCGTTGTGATCTATCCCTTGGCGACCCATCCGGCCGTGGAGTGGCCCGCCGCCCTCGTTTGGTTCGCCCTGGTCACGGCCCTGGCCGCCAAGACGCGGAACCTCTGGGATTGCATTGCTGCGCACGCCGTGACGAACCTGTTGTTGGGCACATACGTCGTGCTGTTCGGAGCGTGGCGACTGATGTAACAGTCCGCCCGGGCGCTTAGGGCTCCAGGTCGAAGTTGAAGGGCTCGTTCTTCTCCTGGACTTCGACCGAAAGCGGCGTGGTCTTCGGGTCCCGGTACTTTGCGGGGATGTTCGGACCGGGGCGCGGCTTGGGTGGTGGGGCAGGACCGATGGGCGGATCCTCGATCTTGGGCAGGATGGTCACTTTGTACGGGCCGACCCAGAGCCCTGGCCCCTCGGCCGAACGCATCTCGAACCGGCCGTTCGCGTCGAGCGGGGCCGTGAAATAGGTGCCGTACTCCGGGTCGGAGAACATGATCCGGGCGTCGGTGACGGGCTTACCCTGAAAGGTCACCCTGCCCGACACGTTCCCCGTCTCTCGGCCGCAACCGCATACCGCGAGGCTTGCCAGCGCGAGCATGGCTGCGGTCGTGGCGAGCCTAGAAGTCATAGTTGGTTCTCTTGCCATCGTCGCGGTTGGCGAGGTTGTAAAGCACTTGGATATCGAGCGATCCGGTGAGGTAATGGACCGAGCCGTCGGCCATCAGCAACTGGGCGCCATCGCCGTGGGCCGACTGGAGCGGCCGATTGGGTCCGCAATTGCCCGCCACGCCGAGGGCGTCGTAGTAGGTTTCGCCGATCGGGTGGATGACGCAGGTCAAATTGAACGCGCGTTCCCACCCGTCGTTGCCCGGCCCCATGGCGAACCCGTGGCCGCAGCGATTGCGGCCACGG
>JANLFZ010000661.1 GCA_024653385.1 Thermoguttaceae bacterium
GCGGTGATTTGGCGGAAGCTGTCCTTCGGCACGCAAAGCGCCAGCGGCAGCCGGTTCGTCGAGACGATGCTGACGGTGATCGAGACCTGCCGCCAGCAGCGCCGCAACGTCTACGCGTTCCTTACCGCGGCCGTCAAAGCCCATCTCGCCCACCAACCAGCCCCCTCCTTGCTCCCCGGGGCGTGAACGGTTACCTTTGGGAGAGGTAGCCCAACCGTATCCCTCGTCCGTCAGAACTGGCTCAAGCGACAAGTTCGTTACGTTCTGGCTTGCGAAAGGGTCTGGGGCTTTCACGTCTTGGCCAAAATCCTACGATGAGCATAAGCGACCTGAGCGAGTCGCTCGATTCGAAACGCTGCACAAAGGAGCGACCGGCATGGCACGTGTCATTTCGATCCTGACCGTCAGCATGTTGTTGACTGGCGTTCTTCCTGCTGCCGATCGGCAGCAAGACCCGGCGGACCCCGTTGCGCATTTGTTGGAGAAGCCAGATCCGATTCCTGCGATCCTTCGTCCGCTCGCCGCGTCCGGAAAGGAAGATTTGTCCTCCTTTGCCGCACACGAGCCGGACACTATTTATGGCAGAAAGTATGGCACGGCCTTGGTCATGGACGTGTTCATGCCCAAAATGGGCCGAAACGGCGGTGGAGTAATCCTGGTCGTCAGCGGAGCGCTCTGGTCAGACCCGAGGGTTATCCAGATGCCGCCTTTTGTGCGAAACGTCCGCGACATGATCGAAAGAGGGTACGTCGTGTTCGCGGTCATGCATGGATGCCAGCCAAAGTATACATATCTGGATGCCTGGGATGACTTGTCCCGGGCTGTTCGGTACGTGCGTCACCACGCGAAGCGATGGGGCGTTCAACCTGAAAGTATCGGGATCATGGGGTGGTCTTCAGGCGGCCACCTCACGTTGTTGGTGGCGACGACAGCGAATTCCGGTGACCCGCATGCGGAAGACCCTGTGGATCGCGAACACTCCAACGTGCAAGCTGCCGTCGCCTATTTTCCAAACGCGGATTTGCTGAATTATGGCGCACCGAAGCGGCTGATGTCGGAGCATTTTGCGACGTTCAAGTTAGGGATGGATGCCGCTTTCGATTTCCACAGGTGGGACCGGGAAAAGAACCTTTTTCTGCCGCTCTCGGACGCACAGAAGCGGATTGTCTTGCGTGAGCTTTCTCCCCTACATCACGTGACGAAGGCTAGCGCGCCGACCTTGTTGTTTCATGGCGATCAGGATCCGTTGGTGCCCATCCAGCAGTCGGAGGTTTTCGCGAATCGCATGAAGGAAGTGGGTGCGGAGTGCAGGTTGACAGTCGGCCACGGAAAGGGGCACGGATGGGATCCGCCTCTTCCGAACGAAAAAGAAGAAATCGCGAAGTGGTTTGACAGACACCTGCTACGCCCAATACCTGGAGCGCAGGCTCAGGACACATCTTGCTCACGATCGGCTCCCCGGAAATGATGGCTGCAAGATGAACTGGCAATTCCATGCAGCTTGTTGACTCCACCTCCGGCTGCTCCATGCGTGACAGGCGGTCAAGGGCGGCAGCGGCAGCGCGTGCGTTCGCGGCGGGTCACGTTGCCTCTTCGTCGGAAGGAATCCCTAATCTGGCTCGCGCTACTCATTGCGCGACGACGGTCGGCCGGGTCATGTGGCGACGCTAGGCGGACGCAACTCGGGCCGCAAGCGAAGCGCGCCTTCGAGTTCTGGCGGCAAGAAGAGGCGACCCAAGGATCTCGTGATGTTGCCGTTCCGTACGCCCGTGTGTTTTGCGTGGTGCTGCGGGGCGAAAAAGTACTGATACCTGCCGAAGATCGTCCACCTTTCCCGAACGCGTCGAGCAGCTCCCTCAAACGGTGCCAGCGAGGAACCTTGGGGCTGCCGGCCATACCGCGGAGGAGATCGCACAACGCCTCAATGCCGAGCGCTTCCACTCACCGCGGCGGGGGCACGCATTCAACGCGGGGACCGTGCGGTCGATGCTCTCTCGGCAAGGTCTCAGCAAACGGCCGCGCCGGGCCGCCGCCATCGACGCGGGTTTCCACAAACCGAACGAATAATGGTTGGAAGAACTCGCCCTGGAACTGGAGATTCCGTCTCAGACACTGCGCGGTTGGTGTCGGAAAGGCTGGGTGCATGTTCGTAAGGTGACGCTTGCCTGTCGGCGGTTCATCATCTGGGCCGACGCCGACGAACTCGCTCTCCTGCAGCTTGCTCGGCCCCGCGAAACGAACCAGGTCACGTTTCCGTCGGCCCGGAGGACGCGGTACTCGACTCGGCCTTCGCTCTTAGAGTGCATGACCGCCTGCATTGTCGTGCGGACCAGGTCTCGGTCGTCGGGATGTACCAAAGCCAGGAACCGGTCAAACGTAACGTCTTCGTCCACTTGAAAGCCAAACAGCTCGCGAGTCTTCTCCGTCAGCCAGTAGCGTCCCGTGCTAATGTTGTAGTTCCAGAGTCCAGCGTCGGCGGAATCTGCCGCGATACTCAGCCGCTCCTCGCTTTCCCGCAACATCTCGTCGGAACGCTTCCGGGCAAGTGCATTGGTGAATATCTGGGCGATCAGTTGGAGCCGCTTGACAATCGGCTCCGGCCAGGTCCGCTCCCCTCGCACCGTATTGAAAGACAGTGCGCCAAGGGGCGATCCTCCACCGGCAGTCAGTGGCAGAGTCAGACTGGTCTTGACGCCGTAATGG
>JANLFZ010000662.1 GCA_024653385.1 Thermoguttaceae bacterium
CTACCTGAGCGCGCAAAATGCTTGTGGTGACGAACAACGCCAACTAGAATACGGCCGTCTTTTCCCATCATTCGTCATGCGCAAGATGCGGGGATCGCACCAAGCGTTGATTCGTCCTTTGACGGTTGCTCTGTTCTCCCATGAGTAGCGGCCCTGCGTATGCTGATCAGCCGGTCCGGGTGCAGGTCGTCCATCAGAGTCGATTGTTGAGGGAGTGCCTGGTTTCGGCGCTGTCCGACGGCAAGCACTTCGAGGCCGTTGCGTCGGAACCGGCCCTCGACGATGCGTTGCGCGTGTTCGAGGCCTCGGTCCCCCACACCGTGCTGGTCGATCTGCACCTCCCGACCCGGGAGGTGCTCGAACTCATCGGACAGCTCAAGCGGGCCTCGCCGCGCTGCAAGCTGATTCTGATGGCGCGTGCCGCCAGTCACGAGAGCCTTCTGGATTGCATCGCGGCCGGTGCGCACGGGTGTATTCTCGAAGGGGCCTCGCTCGAGGATCTTCAGTCGGCCATCCGGCGCGTGCTCCAAGGCGAGTTGTTCTGCTCGCCCGAGATCGTCCACTCGATGTTCGAACAGCTCGCCCAGGCCCGGCACCGCCCGCTTTGGGCCGATCGGGTGGAATCCGTCGCCCTGACGACCCGCGAACTGGAAATCCTCGACCTGATCGCCCAGCACTTGAGCAACAAGCAGATTGCCAGGAAGCTCAATATCTCGCTGTACACCGTCAAGAACCACGTCCACAACATCGTGGAGAAGCTTCGGGTCGAGGGTCGCTTTCAGGCGGTCGAGTACGCCCGCCAAAGGCACTGGTTGACGCAGCCTTCGACTTAAGCGACGTGCACCATCCGGGGAGCGTGCCGCTGCTTGACCGCTGCCGGGAAGGCGTTCTCGGATCGGAGAAAAAGCCGGTCCCGGCAGCGGTCAAGCAGTGCCACACGACCTGGGCGACCTCCAAGAATCATGCAATCTCATTGAGTCAGGGAGGACTGCCGGGCGTCGCCAAGTGGCTCGGGACGGCGATTTCGACGAACTCGTTTTCCGGCTCGTCCTCGACGACGATCTCATACGCTTGCGGCTTCTCAAGCGCGACGGTCCGTCGCTTCGGCACGCCACGCTCCCGCCATGCGTGGGTGATCTTCACGGGCGAGTCCGAACGCCGGCCCTCGTCGATCACGTGCGCGTAGATGTGGAAATTGTTCAGCGCCGGATCGCCCACGTAGCGGACCCGAAGCCGCTCGGCCGGAACATCGAGCTTCACCTCGCGGTGGGCATTGTAGTGCCAGTGCTCGGTGTCGGCCGGAACCTCGGCGCGGTAGATCTCGCGAAAGACCCCGGCGCCGTCGGCCGCAAAGGCGATGGTGTTGCGGGTCTTGCGGGCCGCCTCGTGAAGGTGCGTGCGGAAACTGCCTTGGGCCGTGAACCAGGCAATCCGCGTCCCCGGCGGCGACTTGACCTGGACCACGGCCTCGCCGCGGATCCGCTCCGTGGTCCGGGCCGGATCGTAGTCCTTCGGGGGCTCGACGAGGTATTTCAGCAAGTCCTCGGGCCGCGAGGCGTTGGAACGGATCTCCACGACGCGCGTGGACATCTCGTAATGGTCGCCCGTGCGGTACTCGAACCGGTTCTTGCCTCGCCCAAGGGCCGGCAGCGCGGCCGGCGCTACCTGAACCCAGGTAGTAATCGCCAGCGAGCGAACCAGCGCCTTGCCCGGGGCGCCTTCGAGTCGGATCTTCAACAGGTAGCCGTACGTGCCGCTGACGTGGCGCGTCAGATCGACCTTTGCGGGCCACGACGCGACCGGCAGGTCTTGCCAGGTGATGCCGTTGTCGAGCGAGAGCGCGAGGCTGGCGTTTTCCGCGTCGAGGCACACCACCGAGGCCTCGCGATCATCGTCCGCGTTGTCGAGATCGCCCACGCGAGGAACGATCACGTAGGGCGTGCGGACTTCGAACACCGCGTGTCCCGCGCCGGCCGTGACCAACGAGAGACCGCCGGGCGTGGCCCGCACGTTGCGGGCGTCGTACAACCCGTCGGCAGCGTCGCTCGAACGGTCCGTGAGATTCGGCCGGTACTCGAATCGCCCGTTGCCGTAATTGTGGACCGTGAAATGCCGATGGTTGGGTTTCGGGCCGCGGGGCGGTTGTTCGAGGAGCTTGCGGAGCCACGGCTGGCGGTTGTACTCGGGCAGGTGGTGCCAGCGGCCGCCCTGGGGCGTCCACCAGCGGGTAAAGGTCTCGCCCTGGCGCAGGACGTAATCCATCGTATGCCCGCCCTGGTGGAAGCCGTGGTAATGGTGTACCGGGGTGGTCTGATAGATGCGGCGGGTCGCATCGAGCGCGTCGTTGGGGAAGAACAACGGCCCGCGGTCCTTCCACAACGAGGCGTCGCGCCGGGCGTCGTCGAGCGAAGCCAGCGTGCCGTCGGCGCGCCGGAACACCGCCCGCACGTCGACATCCAGGTAATGCCACCGGCCCCCGTAAAACGCCTCGCACGCGACGTGTTGCCAGCCGGGCAGGCTCAGCGTGCGTGCCGGGCCCCAACCCATGTCCTCGGCGATCCCGGCCATCACCGGCCCGAAGATCGCGCAGTACCCGTAACCGTACACGTTGAGGATCTTGACCGGGTCGCGGACCTCGCGGTATTCGCCCAGCGCGTCGTCCCCTTCGAGCACCTGATTCATATG
>JANLFZ010000663.1 GCA_024653385.1 Thermoguttaceae bacterium
CCGGGTCCCGGTGCTCTTGCCCTTTCCGGAACGCTCGCTGTTGTTGGTCAAGGCGGCGGGTCCGGCCGGCGGCGCGGCGGCGATCGAGACGCTTCGGGCGGCCATGTTGCGCATGCTTGCCGCTTTGCCGCCGGGCAAGGTTCGTTTCACGATCTTCGATCCGGTCGGGCTGGGCGAGGGTTTCGCGGGCTTCATGCACCTGGCCGACCACGACGAGCAGCTCGTCACCCACCGCATCTGGACCGAGCCGGCCCATATCGAGCGTCGTCTGGCCGATCTGACCGAGCACATGGAGAACGTGCTCCAGGCGTACTTGCGCAACGAATTCCGGTCGCTCGAGGAGTACAACGCCTCGGCCGGCGAGATGGCCGAACCCTACCGGGTGCTCGTCGTGGCCGGTTTCCCCTCGCATTTCACCGAAACCGCGGCCCGGCGCCTGGCGAGCATCGTCTCCAGCGGGGCGCGGTGTGGGGTGTTCACGCTGATGAGCCTCCACACCGGCGCGGCCATGCCGCGCGACTTCCGCCTGGCCGATCTGGAACCGCACGCGCTGATCCTCAGTTGCAGCGACGGCAACGTCGTCTGGGAGCACGAGACGCTGGGGGCGGTACCGCTGGAGGTCGATGTGCCGCCGCCGGGCGAGTCGTTTACCCGGATCGTCCGGGCGATCGGACGGCGCGTCGAGCAGGCCGGACGCGTCGAGGTGCCGTTCGCCTCGATCGTGCCCGAGAAATCCTCGTGGTGGACGGCCGACAGCCGCCTCGGCCTCGATGTCCCGCTGGGCCGGATCGGCGGCACGAAGTGCCAGCACTTGCGGCTCGGCCGGGGCACCTCGCAGCATGTGCTGGTGTCGGGCAAGACGGGATCCGGCAAATCGACCCTGCTCCATGTGCTCGTCACGAGCCTGGCGCTCCACTATCCACCGGACCAGGTCGAGCTGTACCTCGTCGACTTCAAGAAGGGGGTCGAGTTCAAGACCTACGCCCGGCGCCGGCTTCCGCACGCCCGGGTGGTGGCCATCGAAAGCGAGCGCGAGTTCGGCCTGAGCGTGCTGGAGCGTCTCGACGCGGAGCTTCGAGCGCGCGGCGATCTGTTCCGGGCGCACGGAGTGCAAGACCTGCCCGCCTTCCGCGCCGCGCAGCCGGCCCGACCGCTGCCCCGCGTGCTTCTGGTGGTCGACGAGTTCCAGGAGTTGTTCGTCGAGGATGACCGCGTGGCCCAGAAGGCGGCGCTCTTGCTCGACCGGCTCGTGCGTCAAGGCCGGGCCTTCGGCATCCACGTGCTGCTGGGGTCGCAGACGCTGGCGGGCAACTACTCCCTGCCCCGGAGCACGCTGGGGCAGATGGCCGTGCGCATCGCGCTTCAATGCAGCGAGGCCGATGCGCATCTGATCCTCAGCGAAGAGAACACGGCGGCGCGACTGCTTACCCGGCCGGGCGAGGCGATCTACAACGACGCCAACGGCCTGTACGAAGGGAACCAGCCGTTCCAGGTCGTGTGGCTGCCCGACGCCGAGCGCGACGCATACCTGGACCAGATCGGCGAGTTGGCCGGGCGCGAAGGACTGGCCTCGGCGCCGGCGGTGGTCTTCGAGGGGAACGCCGATGCCGACCCCGCCGAGAACCCCGACCTGGGCGCCTTGCTCGCTTCGGCCGAGTGGCCCTCGTCGCCGGGCGTTTCCAAGGCGTGGCTCGGCGCGCCGGTGGCGATCCAGGCGCCGACGTGCATCGAGTTCGCTCGGGCCGGCGGGAACAACCTTCTGGCGGTCGGCCATCGCGAGGAGGCGGCCGCGGGCGTATTGGGGGCGGCGGTGCTGAGCCTGGCGGCCGGGCACCGCCCGGCGTTCAGGCCGGATCGTCGCCCCGAGACCACCTTCTATCTCTTCGACGGCGCGCGGCGCGACGCGCCCGAAGCGGGATTCTGGCCGCGCGTGGCCGCGGCCCTCCCGCACGGCGTTCGCGTTGTCACGCCCAGGGAATCGGCCGAGGCGATCGCCGAGATCGCCGAGCGTCTGGCCGCGCGCGAGCAATCGGACCGCGACGATGCCCCGCCGATCTATCTGGTGATCCACAATCTCAGCCGTTTCCACGAACTGCGCAAGGCCGAGGACGATTTCGGCTTTGTGCGCGCCGGCGGCGACGAGCCGCCCAGCCCCGCGCGCCGGTTCGCCCGGATCCTGCGCGACGGCCCCGCCCTGGGCATCCACACGCTGGCCTGGTGCGACACCTACAACAACGTGGGCCGTTGGCTCGACCGCCAGGGTCTGCGCGACATGGAAATGCGCGTGTTGTTCCAGATGAACGCCACCGATTCGAGCCAGTTGATCGACTCGCCCGCCGCCTCGCAACTCGGCCCGCACCGCGCGGTGCTGTACCACGAGGGGCTCGGGCAATCAGAGAAGTTCCGGCCCTACGCCATGCCGTCCGAGGCGTGGCTCGACCGGGTACGGGAACAGCTTGCCCGAAAGTGCGAGGCAACCGCGGCCAACGCGCCGGACGCAGCCCCGCCGGCGGCCTAATTGCTCTTCGTGGGCCGGAACGGATGGACCCAGGAGAGGAACGACGACACGTGCCGCGTCTGGATCCACAGCTTGCCTTGGCCCGAGAACCGGCACACCAGCCCTTCGCCGCCGAAGAAGAAGGTTTTCAGCCGGCCGCCGGCGCGCAGGCCGGGCAGG
>JANLFZ010000664.1 GCA_024653385.1 Thermoguttaceae bacterium
TGCGGCAACATCAACCTCGACCGCACCCTCACGTTGGGCACGCCCGAGGAGGTGGATGAAGAGGTCCGCCTGCGCATCCGCACCGTGGGCCCCGGCGGCGGGTACTGCTGCGGCTCGTCGAACTCGGTGACCGAGTACGTGCCCTATGCCAATTTCCAGGCCATGCTCGCGGCGATCGAGCAGTACGGGAAGTACCCGATCCGGTGCTGAGCGGCGGCTCGGGTGGCACGTGCTGCGGTTCTTCAGAACTTGATGGCCGGATTGGTGAACCGCACGGCCGCGGCCGTGTGGTAGGTCGAGGTCTCGGTGAGGATGCAGCCCTCGGGCCCGGCTTGCTGCCAGTGTTTTTCCATCGGCTTGCCGACCCCGGTGACGTCGCCCGGCCGCAGCGCCGTCTCGTGCATCACCGTCAGGAACGGCTTCTCCTTTTCGTGGATCTTCACGCCGAGCGTCGGGGTCGGTTCGCCCTCGCCGTAGGCAAAGGTGGAGCCGTATCGGACCGTCCACGACTCCATCTTCGGCGCGACCCCCTCCGACTCGATCGCCACGTGCCAGTGCTCGGGGATGACCTGCCCGGGCAGCAGGAACACCTCGAGGCTGGCGTAGTTCCACTTCTTCTCGTTCATCCAGACGACGCAGGCCAGTCCGACCTCGGTGAAGCGGCCCAAAGCGAAGTCGGTCACATAGAGGTTCTTGCGCACGTTGTCGTTCAGCGGGTAGCCGAAGTACCGGCACAAGGCGAGGTACGCCTTCTTGGCGGCCTCTTCGTTGAACTTGCCGTCCGGCGTGTAGAAATCGGCATTCTGGAAAACCAACGGCGTCTTGGGTTTCTTGGCGGGCTTGCCCTTGCCTTCGGCTTTCTCGGCTCCGAGCGCGCGGCCACCGAGCAGCAGACCTCCGCCGAGGCCCACGAGGGCCCCACACGCGGCGCGGCGGTTCAGTCGGTCGTTCATGGCAGTCTCCTTGGTCAATCGAGCTTGATCACCGACATCGTCCACGGCTTGTCGAACGTCTTGTTCACGCCGCCGGGGACCGGGAAGTCCATGTTCGAAACGATCACCTCGTTGCCGCGCACGAGCACCTCGCAAGGCTGGTCGAGCCGGCCGTTCGAGCCGTCGTTGTTGGGGTCCTGGGCGAGCGTCTGGACCTTGCCGTCGAGCGACACCATCTGCACCGCGTTGGCCAGCGAGTCGGCCACGTAGATTTTCTTCGTCCGCGCGTCGTACCAAATGCCGTCGCACGACTTCATGAAGGCGGCCTTGGCGAAGATGCGGTTCGACACGACCTTGCCGTCGGCGCCGAATTCGATCTTGTGCATCGTGCCGTCGGCGAAGTTGCCCACGTAGAGGTTCCCCTGCGCGTCGAACGTCATCCCGTCGGCCCCGAACGGCACCTCCTTGTTGTAGGTGAGCAAGGTGGCGATCAGGTGCGGATCGTCCTTCAGGGGCTGCTTGAGCGCGATTCCCTCCTCGCCGAGCTTGAAGCGGAAGACGCCGCTCGCCAGAGGCTCGTCGCCCGTCTTGGGCGCCAAGATCGTCTCGCTGACGTACACGTACCCGTCGCGAATCACCACGGCGTTCGAGACGTTGAAGCCGGTGACCACGGGCACGACCTCGACCGGCTTGCCGTCCTTGACGACGATGCGCACCAGGCGCGACTTGCCGTAGAGCATGGGCTTGCCGTCGGGGTCGTGGAAGATCTGGTTATCGGCCAGATACAGGTCGCCCGAGGGAGCGGCGACAATCCCCATCGGCCCCATCCGCCCCGTGTCGGGGTTCTTCGGCAGCCGGTAGAACTCCTCGAGCTTGTTGTCCTTGGTGATCTTCATCAGCAACGGCGGCGCCTTCTTGTCGTTGAAGTTCGGCACCGAGAGGATGATGTCGCCCGAGGGCAACAGGGCCATGCCGTCGGGCGTGTTGCAGGACTCGGGCAGTTCGACGAGCAGTTGGGCCTGCTTCGTCGGTTTCGAGGGATCGGCGACGCTCGCGGCGCGATCCCTGGGCCGCTTCGGCCGCCGCTGGGCATCGGCGGGCCGTGCGCACAAGACGACCAGCGACGCCACGAGGGCAACCGAACACCAGCACCCGATCCACCGAGTTCTTCGATGCGACATACCTCGTTCTCCTCTGCAAAGTTGCGTTGCTCGCTGTGTCATGGCCCCGGGGTCCCTTCGGATTCGGGAAAGAACTCCTGATCGAGGACCTGCTCGGGCGAGTACGGGCAATGCTCGGGGAATCGCTCGCCGGCCACACCCGTTTCGTCTTCGGCGATCAACCTCGCCTTCGTGTGGGCCCTTGCGACGTGCTCCGCCAAGTCGCGGCGCAGGCTCGGGCTGTCTTCGAGCAGGTCGAGCACGTCGCTCCGCTGCACCGTCAGCGCGTTGCGCCAACTCCGCGACCGCCGCGCCGGTTGGAATTGCCATTTCAACAAGTGGACCAAGAGCACGGTCAGCCGGCTGACGAGCGCCCGCTTGTGCCATGATCACCCTCCTCGATCAGGTGATTCGCAACCATTCACGGGCTGGGGACTGGCTCGTTTTCGCGCTCCTTCGCCGCGAAAATCGCGACAGTCCCCGTGAACGGTTACGGTGATTCTAAGCCGCGGCGGCGGGCCTGGCAAGCGCGCGGTGTGACGGTCGCCTGGGGCGCTCGGCGCCCGCGCGCTTGCCAGGC
>JANLFZ010000665.1 GCA_024653385.1 Thermoguttaceae bacterium
CCCACCAACCCGCCCCTTCGCTACTCCCCGAGGTGTGAACGGCTACGATGTCGGCTGGGTGCTTTGCAGGCGCCAATCCAACCGGCGCGTGCATGCAGAGCACCAATCCCGGGGTGCTGGCACCCAAGAAGTCTCTTGGCCTCGCCTTTCCGGGGCCAATCGTGGGGTGTGGGCCGGAGCCGTGCTTGCCTTCCCTCGATGGGCCGATCATAATCGGGGGGCATCGGCCTTCGGGCGTTTCTTCGAGTGGAGACTTGCACCGATCGGTCCTCCAGGAGGTCTCGCGATGAGTGCGCCTTCGCCGGCGACACCAGGAACAGGGCGGATTGCTTCGATCGATGCCCTCCGCGGCTTCGACATGTTTTGGATCGCCGGAGGCCGAGGAGCGCTCTTGGCCGTCATCGGCATTTTCGTTTCGCCGCTACCCGACTGGCTGAAAGGCCAGATCGAACACGCCCGCTGGGAGGGCTTCACCGCCTGGGACCTGATCATGCCCCTTTTCCTGTTCGTCGTGGGCCTGGCGATGCCGCTGGCGTTTGCCCGGCGCATGGAACAGGGGCAGACCAAGAGATCGCTCTACTTTCGTGTGCTTCGCCGGGTGGTCGTGCTGTGGATCTTGGGCATGATGGTCCAGGGGCATCTGTTGGAGTTCGACCGCCAGACCATCCATTTCTATTCGAACACGCTCCAGGCCATCGCCGCAGGCTACTTGGTCGCCTCGGTGCTGTTGTTCCACTTGCCCGTCTGGGGCCAACTGGCCGGTGCAGCGGTGCTGCTGATCGGGTATTGGCTCCTGATGTTGCTGGTGCCCTTTGGGGGCCATCCGGCGGGTACGCTGGAAGAGAAACTCAACCTGGCCCTGTACATCGACGAACAGGCACTGGGCATCTTCCGCGACGGCACGACCTACACCTGGATCCTCAGCAGCATGGCATTTGCAGGCATGGTGCTTTCCGGCGTGTTTGCCGGCCACCTGCTGCGGTCGCGATGGTCCGGGGGCATGAAGGTCCTCTGGCTGGCCCTGGGAGGCGCCGGCTGCCTTGCGGGCGGTTGGCTGTGGTCGGGCGGCTTCGACCAGTGGTTCCAAGTGACCCTTGTGGGCTCGTGGCGCTTTCCCATCATCAAGCACCTCTTTACCAGCTCGATGGTCCTGTGGGCGGCGGGCTGGAGCTACCTGTTGATGGCACTGTTCTATCTGGTGATCGACGTGCTGGGCCAGCGCTGGGTGGGGTGGTTCTTCGAAATCCTGGGGGCCAACGCCATTACCGCCTACGTGGCTTGGAACCTCATCAGCTTTCCGAATATTGCCGAACGATTCGTGGGCGGCTTGGCCCGATACTTGGGGACCTGCGGGCCCGCGCTGGCCGACGTGGGCAAGGCGCTCACCCCGGTGGCGGCGTTCTTGATCCTCTGGCTCGTCCTGCTTTACATGTACCGCAAGGGGACTTTTGTGCGGGTCTGAAAGGGCCGAACGCCGGCCAAGCCTGGGTGGTAGACAACATGGCAAGGAGACTCTTCATGTTCGGGTTTTCTCGTGGCTGGTGGGTTGCCATGCTGGCCGTCGTGGTTCTTTCGGCCGCGTTGCCGCCGGGGGCGGCGCAGACGCTTCCGATCGGCAGCCCGGCCCCGCCCTTCGAGCTTCCGGGCGTCGACGGCAAGGTGTACCGCCTGGAGGACTTCAAGGACGCCGAGATCCTGGTCGTCGTCTTCACGTGCAACCATTGCCCGACCGCTCAAGCCTACGAAGACCGAATCCAGCGGCTGGCCGACGAGTACCGCGACCGGAAGGTGGCCCTCGTGGCCATCTCGCCCAATGACCCGCTGGCGCTCCGCCTCGACGAGTTGGGGTACACCGACGTGGGCGACTCGCTGGAAGACATGAAGATCCGGGCGAAGGACCGCAAGTTCACGTTCCCGTATCTCTACGACGGCGAGCACCAAAAGGTCTCGCGCGCTTACGGCCCGGTGGCCACCCCGCACGTGTTCGTGTTCGACCGGGCCCGAAAGCTCCGCTACGTGGGCCGGGTCGACAATTCCGAGAAACCCGATCGCGTCACCTCGCGCGACACGCAAAACGCCATCGACGCCCTCCTGGCCGGAAAAGCCGTGCCGGTCGAGACGACCCGCGTGTTCGGTTGCTCGGTGAAGTGGTCGGACAAGCGCGAGTCGGTCCAGAAGTCCCTCCAGACGTGGGCCAAGGAAGAGGTGACGCTCCGGACGATCGACGCCAAGGGCGTGCGCGATCTGGTGAAGAACGACGGCCCGAAGCTGCGGGTGGTGAACGTCTGGGCCACGTGGTGCGGACCGTGCGTCACCGAACTTCCCGAGTTCGTCGCCATGCACCGCATGTACCGCCGCCGGAACTTCGAGTTGGTGACGATCTCCGCCGACTCGCCCGACGAGAAGGAGCACGTCTTGAAGACGCTCACCAAGCTCCAGGTCTCGGCGACGAACTTCCTCTTCCAAGGCGACGACAAATACCAGTTGATGGAGGCGGTCGACGAGAAGTCGACCGGGGCGTTGCCCCACACGCTCGTCATCGCCCCCGGCGGCAAGGTGCTCTACCGGAAGTCGGGCCCGTGCGATCCCCTGGAAGTCCGCAAAGCGATCGTCGGCTACCTGGGACGCACGTACAAGTAAGGGCCTGTAAAACAATAAGTTGGGCAAAC
>JANLFZ010000666.1 GCA_024653385.1 Thermoguttaceae bacterium
GAGCAAGGGCGCTTGCGCTTCCTTGCTCTCTCATGTTTGCCCAACTTTTTGTTTTACAGGCCCTAAAACCGCCCGGGAATCGACGTGATCAATTCGGCCGCGTACTCCGTCAGCCGCCCGAGGATCCAAGGAAGCACCAGCGCCAGAACCAGCACCATCGCGACGACCTTGGGCACGAACGCCACGGTCTGCTCCTGGATTTGGGTCAGCGCCTGGAGCAGACCCAGCGCCAGGCCGACCACCATGCCCGCCAAGAGCACCGGCGCCCCGACGAGCAGGCACATCCAGATCGCTTCGCGCCCGAGATCGACCGCGTCTTGGGGGTCCATACGAGTCTCTCTCGCCAACGATGACCAACCGCGTCCTACGTGAACTGCTGAAAGCTCTCCAACAACATGCCGACGACCAAATGCCAGCCGTCCAACAGCACGAACAAGAGCAGCTTGAACGGCACGGCCACCATGGCCGGCGGGACCATCAACATGCCCATCGACACCATTACCGTGGCCACCACGAGGTCGATGACCAAGAACGGCAGATAGATCTGAAACCCGATCAAGAACGACGTCTTCAGTTCGCTGAGCATGAAGGCCGGCAAGAGCGCGGGCAGGGGCACGTCTTCGTAACAGGTGGGCTCGGGCTGGCCGGGCAGATAGCGGCAAAACAACCAGATGTCGTCGCTGTTGCCGGTCCGCTCGATCTGCATGATCATGAACCGGCGCACGGGTTCGGCCCCCTCGGTAAAGGCCTCCTCCAACCCGATCTGCCCCGCCGTGTACGGCGCGATTCCCCGGTCGTAGACCTGCTTCCACACGGGGGTCATGACCAACAGCGTCAGGAACAAGGCCAGCGACGTGATCACCTGGCTGGGCGGCAACTGCTGGGTGCCGATGGCCTGGCGCAGCAACCCCAGGACCACGACGATCCGGACGAAACACGTGGTCATCAAGAGGATGGCCGGCGCCAGGCTGAGCACGGTCAACAGCAGCATCACCTGGAGCGTCGAGCTGAGCCCGGCCGGACTGGTCCAGGCTTTCGGACCGCCGGCCAGGCCCTCGGGCAGCCCGATCGACAGAGGCGCCTTGGCCGGCGCCTGGGCGGCCGCGAGCGAGGCCATCGCGAGCCAGGCCAGCACGACCGCAACCACCAGCCGTGCTGCCGTCATCGCGCGACGCGGCCAAGGCGCCCCAAGGCCGGTTCGGGACGAAAAAGTCATCGGACCCTCCCGGCCGAGGTCCCGGCCAATTGATGGAATACCTGGCGGAAGGTCGCGGTGGCGCTATCCGGGCGCCCCTGGCGGCACAGCCCGGCCAGGCGATCGACCTCTTCGGCCTCGGTCACTTCGCAGAGGGCCTCGACCCCGGCGGGCGTGACCGACACGAGCACGAGCTTCCGTCCCAGACGGATCAGGTGGACCTGTTGCCGGCCGGCTAACGGGGCCCGGCCGAGCACTTCGAGCACCTCGGGGGGCAAGACGGGACACGCGGCGGGTGTGGTCTTGCGCAAAGCCCACGCCAGGATGAAAAACAACCCCAGCACCGCGGCCAGGCTGCCGGCGACATTCAGCCACGACGACGGCCCGCCCCACGGCGCGCCCCGGGGAGCATCTCTCGCCTTCTCCGGACGGGGTGGCAACAGCGGCGTGGTACCCGGTCGCGCCGTGCCCGAAGCGCCCTTCGCCGAGGAACCCTCGTCGCTCCGCGGCGAAGCCGGCCTCGCGTCCGGGGCCTCGGCCGGTTTGGACGACGACGGCGTCTGCGGCGCCTCGTATCCGGCATGGACGACCTCGTTCGTGCCGAACGCGATGCGGGGGCCGGGCCATTCGAGTTCGTCGGGGCCGCGGGGCGTCTCGGCTCGAAGCCCGGCAGGCTCGGCCGCGAGCAAAATCACTCCGACAAGTCGCACCAGAGGAGGCATCCATGCGCTCCCGTTGTCAGCCCGGATTCACACCCGCGATGAGTTCCGCGACACGAACGCAGAAGTTGTCGTTGAGCACCAGCACCTCGCCCCGGGCGACCAGGCGCCCGTTGACAAAAATATCCACCGGATCGCCGGCCAGCTTGTCCAGGGGCACGACCGATCCGCGCCGAAGCCGCAGCACGTCTTCCAAGTACATGTTGGTGCGGCCCAGTTCGATTTTCACGTCGAGTTCCACGTCGCGAAGCAAATCGAGCGTGGCGTGCTCCGACGAAGGCGGCGCGCCGGAGAACTCCGGCAACCGGAACGCGGTCACCCCCGCGGGCAGGGCGCTGGCCGATTCCGCCACCGAGGCCAACGCCCGCTCGGCTTGGGTCAGCAACAACTCGATGTCGTTGGGGTTGACGTCCCCTTCGTCGGGCGCGCTGGCCGGCGCCGGCATGTCGCGGGTCGCCGCCGGCTTTGGCGGCGGGGCCGCCGGCGCGGCGCCTTGCGCCTGGCGCAAGAGGCTATCGATCTCGTTTTGCGCCAGAAGCCGATCGGCGTCGGGCACGGCTTGCGCGGCCGAGGCCTTCGGCTTTCCCCCGCCGGATAGGAGCGAGCTGATGTCGTCCTGCCCCGCCGTGTCTGGCGCGGACGGCGCGGGCGATTCCGAACTCGCGCCCGCAGGCTTCGGCGCACTCTGGAGCAGTCGCTCGATTTCGTCCTGATTGACCAGTTCGTTTTCGTCGGCCATCGGAATCCGTTC
>JANLFZ010000667.1 GCA_024653385.1 Thermoguttaceae bacterium
GCGCGCCGAACCACCCGTGGGCAGGACGTGACTGGGTCCGGCGGCGTAATCCCCCAGCGGCACGGTGGCCAGCGGCCCCAAGAACACCGCCCCGGCCGCCTGAGCCGCGGCTTGACCCAGGCCGGCCAGGCCTTCCAGCCCTGCGAGCTGCTCCTGGCGCGAACTGCTTTCCAACAGGCGCATGGCGTTTTCGAGACGCGTGAGGTCGGCCGTGGCCTGGTCGAGCGGTTCGTCGCGCAACTGGCGTCCCAGGCGGAAGTAGGAATTGTGGTCCTTGTCGAAGCGGTATTCCACGACGCGGACCTTGCCGGGCTCGAGGCCCGCCAGGCCAAGCGTCACGTCGAACTCGGCCTCCGAACGCGATTCGGTGTCGAGCGCGTGGTGCGCGTAGAGCAAGACGTACAGCTTGCCGTCGACCCGCGAGGCGAACCCGCCGGCCACGTGGCCGCCCACGGTCCGCTCGGCGAGCACCCAGAACTGCGGGCCCATGCGGGCCACCAGGCCGAGGAAGTGGAGGATGGGCATGGCCACGGTCACGGTGCGGTCGGCCTTGCCGTCCCCGTTATCGTCGACCGCGATGGCCCGGACGCAGTCGTTGCGGCCCTCGAAATTCCGGCTCGGCCAGGGCCAGAACGTGAGGATCGACTCGCCGAAGGCGTATCGCGGGTCCTTGGCGGCCTGGGTCAACAGCCGGCGCGCCACGTCGGCGCACCAGGTCGGGAAGTAGCCGTTGCCCAGGTAGCTGTCGCCGTAGGCGGGGTCGGGCGGGCAGTCCCACCCTGGGCACGACTCGTGCGAATTGACCCACAGCCGGGCGTAATACTCGGGGTCGATCTCCAGGGCCATTTCCTTGGCTCGGATCAGCTTGGCCGCCATGAGCTGGGAACGGTTGTACGCGTGGACCGAGATGAAGTCGCACGGCGAGCCGCGCCCGCCGTGGGTCCGGCAGAGTTGCTCGACCCGCTTCGACCGCTTTCCCTCCAATCGCGGGTCGGCAAACGCGGCGTTCACCGGAAGGGCACCCGGGGCCTGAGCCCGCGGCGAGCAATGGGGCCAAGAACTCGCGCAGCCGCAGGTTCGTGCCGAAGATGCCTCCCAGCTCCAATCCGCCCACAAACACCCGTTGCGAGTCGTATCCGTGGTCCTCGAACGCCCGCAGAATCGCGTCCACCGTGTAGTCGTAGAACTTCTGAAGCTCGTTCCAGTCGGATCGCCAGAAGTGCCCGATCAGGTCCGGTTCGTTGAACACGCTCCAGGGGAACGTCAAGGCCGCGTCGCCGTAGCGCCGGATGATGTGGCTGGTGATGGCGCGGGTGGCCTCGTGCAGCTCGACGTAGTCCTTGGCCGTGGTCCAGTTCCGGCCGTCGATGGCAAGGTCGCCGGGGGCATCGGCGAAGTTCGGCATGAGACGGCGCTGGAATTGCCGGTGCGCCAGGTCCCATTCGCGATCCAGCCTCCCCCAGTAGTACATGGGCGTGCCGCTGGGCCGGAACTTGCGCAGGTAGCACCCGCCCGGCGGGAAGAGCCCCGGGGCGTTGGGGTCCTCGGTGCGATTCAGGGGCCCGGCGTAGGCGATCTTCCAGCCTCCGGCCGGCGTGTCGAACGCCGTGACCAGCACGGTGCGCTGGCGGTCGTCGGTGCGGACAACTTTCGCCCGGGCGTCGTGGACTCCGTCGGCGATGAGCACTTCGTCGCCCGGATGGTAGTCGGCACTTGGGGGCCTGTCGGAAGGGATGCCGTACTGCGGGTGGCCGAAGAAGTCCTCGACGCGAAGCAGCACGCCGTCGGGGTGCTTTTCCATTGCCGCGATCCGTCGGGTCTCGCGCTCGCGCACGACGTTCGGCAGGTTGCCCGACAGAAAAGCCGGCTGGTGCTCCATGCCCGTCAGCCAGAAGTCGCGCTGGAGGCTCCAGGCTCGAGGCGCGGTCTTGCGCACTTCTTCCATCAACCGATAGGTGGGAACACGATTGGCGGCGCTGGTGCAGAACCCGGGGCTACAGAAGCCGGTGAAGAACCCGCCGTGCCAACGAACCGCCGGGGCATCGAGCGATAAATCGAATCGCAGCGGGTGCGTCTTGGGCGCGGCCTCGGTCGTGAACTGCCACGTGCCCGCGCCGGCCGGTAGCGAGGCGCCTTCGCGCGATCGGGCACTGACGCGGATCGTGTAACGGGTCGATGGGAGCAGACGGCGCCGCGAATCGACGTAGACGATCAGCGAGGCGCCGCGTTTGGGGTCCTTGCCGGGCATGAAGCTCGCGCGATACCCATCGGCCGCCTGCCGGCCCGGCCGCAGGACGGCCAGCGCCGGCTGGCCCTCCGGCTCCAGCTCGATGCCGACCGACTCGGGCAGGACGGCGTCGGATCCGCCACCCTGGTCGACGCCCAACTCGACGTAGAAGGTCGTCAGCAGGGGGACGTTCTCTTGCCCCCGGGCAGGCCGGGGGCTTCCATAGGGATCGTGGGGCTTTGCAAGCAGCCGGAGTTCGCCTCCCAAGACCGCATTGCCGGCGCCCAGGCAAAGCGCCGCGCCGAGAAACCAGCGCAAGCAGAACATCGATGCGTCCTTCAAAACTTTCGCGCGAGAATCCGCCGTCGGGTTACGGCTTGGCGGTTTCCCGAGCGAGGGCATCCAGAACCGGTTGGAGGCGCGCGATGGTCTTTTC
>JANLFZ010000668.1 GCA_024653385.1 Thermoguttaceae bacterium
CGCACGTAGTCGGCGGCAAGCCCGGCATAGACCGGCGCCGTCGCCGGGTCGGGTGCGATGGTCTCGCGGGTGCGGACCATCGCGGCGATCCCGTACGCCCTTGGCAAGTCTTGGCGAAACGGGCCGACCGCATCCTGTCGGAACGGTACGGGTTGGGTCGAAATCGCATTGCCGAAGGACTCGGGCTGCTCCGCGTGGCGTGGGTGGCGCTGTTGGCGGTGGTCGCCCTGCTGGCCACGGGCATCTGCGCGAATCGCCTTCTGACTCGCAGCTCGAACGAACCCGTGTCGATCGACGGCTTCGCGACGCTGTTCGGGCTGAACCTGGTGCTGGCCGTACCGCCGACGCTGTTGATGATCGCATCGCTGTTCGGCGCCCACCGCGAGGAGAAGGAGGAAAAGGCCACCCGGGTCGGCTTTGCCGCCGAGTTGCTTCAGGACGTCTCTCGGCTGTTCTTGGTCGTCCACTGGCTTCTCGTCGCGGCGCTCCAGACGGTGCGAAGCCGTCTGCTGAAACACCATGGCCCCCAAGCGGACGCCGTCTCGCGGCCGCTCGAGGCGGTCAACATGTTGTTGCGCGCGTGGTCGGGCGTGTTGGTGCGCGGCCTGAGCGTCACCAGCCATCTTGCCTGGTGCCTTGCGCTGGGCGTCGTGCTTGCCTCGTTTTTCGCCTCGACGGTCTTTCGGCAGTACGACTTCCGTTGGCAATCGACGTGGCTCGACGAGCAGTCGAAACTCGCCGCGCTGCGGGCGGTATGTGCCCCGATCGCTGGGTTGCCGTTGGCGCCGGCCCCCGACGAGGATGCGGATCTGGTGCGTTACCTCAGCGAGGAACCCTTGCCCGCCGAATCGCGCCCGGCTCTGAGGGCCGCCACCGCCCGGCTGCTGTTCGCCGTGCTGTTGTACTACGGGCTGTTGCCGCGGTGCGTTTTGGCCGCGATTGCCGGGGTACAGGTCGCTCGAAGCGTCCGGGCGCTGCGGCCCCGCCTCGACGAACCCTACGTTCGCGCGATCTTGGACCGTCTGCGACGTCCGCCGATGGGCTCATCCGACGGAGATGGCGAGACCGAAGACGAAGCGTCCGCCGTCGCGGCTGGGGAAAACGGCCCGGCCCAGCCCGCCGAACTCGCGGCATCCTCCCTGGTAGGGAGTCGGACGGCCCGCTCCGCCTCGCCCGCCACCGTGGCCGAACACCCGGCAGAGGCCCAGCTTGCGGTGTTGGGGTTCGAGGTAGCCCTCGCCGAGGAAGCTTGGCCGGCGACGTTCGCCCTCAGGGCGAGCGATCGGCCTTGGGTGCTCGGCAACGCGGGCGACCGCGCTTCGCGCAGGGCGATTGTCGAGCGTCTGGCTTTGTCGTCCGCTCAAGTCGGCCGCGTGCTGCTTGTCGCCAACCTCCGCGAGGCCCCGGACGACTTGTTCGTTCGGTTTCTCGCGGACGTGGTGGGCGCGTTGTCCCCGGCAGCGGCCGACGGGATCGTCCTGGTGCTGACCGGCGGCACGGCCCTGCGCGAGAAGTTCGGCGGCGACGCCGACCGCGTCGAGGCCCGCGTGCGCCTTTGGCGGCAGCGCGCGGCGTCATGCGGGGTATCGGCCGATCACGTGGTGGAGTTCGACCACGAGAACGCCACCGCGGAGGCACGCCGTGTGCTGCGCGACCGGCTCGACAGCCTATGGGGCCTTCGCCCGGCCGATGAGGCGCTGACCCATCGGGGTCTGTTTTTCGCGGGCCGGTTCGCCGAGGCCGCTGCCATGATCCTCCAGGCCGTCTCGCAGGTGGCCCCCGCGGCATCGCCGGAGGACGTGCAGCGCCAGGCCCAATCGCTCCACCAGCACATCGGAGCACTGTACGCGCGCGAGCGGGGCCTGTTGACCAGGACGCTGGCCAACGCCGGCCCGGACCTCGAACGCCTCCATGAGTCGCTGGCCGACGCGGGGCGGCGAGCGGGCCAGCGCGTGGCCGAGTGCGTGCGAGACGGACTTTCGGCTTGGACCAATGCCGCCGCACGCCTGCGCACGTACTTGGGCGGCTTGAGCGGCCGTTGGGCTGCGGCCGGCGGGATCGCCGCCGCGCTGGGCCTGACCGGACTTGGCTTGACGCCCGCGCTGGTGGGCGGAGCCGTCGCATCGCTTTTCGGTCTGCACGCCCCGATGCTGCTGGGTAGACTCGGTTGGGGGCACACCCACGCGGCCGAGCCGGGCAAGGACGTCGCGAAGACGCAGGCGCTGGACGACCTGGTCCGCGCCAACCTCGTGTGGGCGCTGGTTCTCGAATTGCAGGGAAATCCCGAGGAGACCATCGCCCGAACCCTCAGCCGCCTGTTGGCAGACCTCGACGCGCCGCTGGCGTCGATCGACGACGCCCGCCGGTTGCTCGATATTGTCGCCGGCCGCCTCGAGGCCCTGGGGGAAAACGCAACGGACACGTAGGACGGGCGATGGTTCGTTCCGTCCGAGCCTTTGGATGCGACCGCTTGAAGGAGCAGGTTTTTCAAGACGGCGACGAGCCGTCCCGTGGAAGTGGCCATGCCCGACGAGATCCAACTCGACTACCGTGCCGACCGCCTCAAGGAGATCCAACAGCGGCCGCTCTTGATCGGAGTGGCGGGCCACGCGAACCATGGCAAGACGTCGGTGATCCGGCACAGCGTGCGGATCAC
>JANLFZ010000065.1:0-2725 GCA_024653385.1 Thermoguttaceae bacterium
GCGGAGTTTTGCAAGAAAGGACGTGTATCGGAACCAAACGGTACAAGACCAGATGTAACCGAGAAAGAACACCAACGAGAAAAAACTGAACAGGCGTGCCAAAGCGCTTGGACCCGCCAGGATCGAAAAAAAATCGATCAAAGCGAAGACCCCAAACAGTATACCGGAGATGAGGCAAGTGGCCCTCGCCCAAGGTATCGAAGATGTTGCGGCGTCAACGACCCTCAAGAAAGCGCCAGGCTCGCCCTGCGCACTTGAGATGCTTGCGGATGAAGGACGTGGCGATGGCACAGCAAGGCTGATACGAGCGGCCAATGCTGTTTGCTGTAGCGGTTCCCAGGTCTCCATGCCCGTGGTCCACACAAGGGTGTTTGGGGTAATGGTCCCGGAGGCGACCAGCGCGGCAATGCCCGCCTCGTCCACAGGTCCCGAGGACTGCCCGCCTTCGTCGTAATACCACTGTTGCCTCGAAACCGGAGGGGGGTGTGAACCGTCTAGCGATTGCCCGGCCACGTCGTCCGAGCTAGGACTCGATGGGCCATCCGCGCCGGGCGTGGTGGCGAATGCCACGGCCAACTCGGGAAACTCGCGCACGGAATGCCAGGTTTGGCGGTCCGTCGAAAGCTCATGCAACCGGCTGATTTTGCCGCGCTCCACCAATTGCCGCACCTGTTCCGGACGGAACGGTCCCACCACCGACCCCCGAATGCGCACGTAATACAAGTCGTTCATGAGATGCTCCTTGGCGTATTCATTGGGAAATCGCGAGAAGGTTGCCCGCAGCAGCGGCACAAAGGCGATCGAACCATCCAATGTCGCAGCACCCCGGTTGGAGAGGAAAAGCGAAAAGCGGACGCGTTGGCGCCGCTTTCCGCGGTTTGAATCGGGGAACCGGCTCCACGGGACGCCGGTAGATGGGAACCGGCATATACCGGGTCCGTTCGCGGGAGGTGGATTGGCAGTCGGTGTCCGAGGCGGCCACAAGCAGAATGAGAATCACCAGAAGAATCACTGCTGCGGCCAACCAGGTCGATGAATCATCCTGTTGGGCGGCCTTCTCGGGAGATGCGCTTGTGGATGGCAGTTCTGTCGACATGACATCTCTCGGCACGCAGGCCGCCAAATGGGTTTGGTTCAGCGGAACCCAGTTGGGCCATTGGGCGCTTCGGACGAGTGTTGCCGGGGCAATCCGGCCGAGTTCGATCAGCGAAACCATAGACGCGTGATCGACGGGCCCGTGCTGTTGTCCATCGTGCTGGTAATACCACAGTTCACTGGAAGCGAGGGCGGGTTGGGCCGTTAGGTTCGGGCCGCTTGCCGTCGCTGCGGCCGATGGGGCCGTTGGTGTAGGCTTGAGTGTCGGAGATCGCGATGCGATTGGCCGAACAAACTGCGAGAATTCCGAGAACTCCCCAGGCGGCCGCCATGTTGTCCGATCGGCTGAGACTTCGTCGAGCGGGCCGATTCTGGCTTCGTGCAGCAGTTGACGGACCTGATCGGTGCGGAAAGGCCCGAGGATCGAGCCGCGGATCCGGAGGAAGTACCTGCCGCTCATCGCACGTTCCTGTTTGGTAAGGAAGTCCGCGGGATTCATGGTGTTTGCACCGCCGTGGCCACGGGCCGACCCGCGACCAGGCGGCTCAATGCCACCCCGTCCCATTGGATGGCGTCTTGCTGCACTTGGCCCACCCGAACGACCCCCGCCGGTTGATCAACCTCGGGGACCAAGCAGAATAGTCCGCTGCCCACCGCAGGGGCGGGTTGGCCCACGGGTGGCAGAATACTCCACTTGTCTTCTTCGCGGAACAGGATGCCAACCCAGCGGAGTTCGGGCAAGCGGGCCTGGTTGACGCGGCCGGTCAGTTCCTCCACCTTGCGCCGGCGTTCCTGCACATCGGCCAAGGTATCCAGCAATTTCTCGATCGCGCCACGGTATTCCGTCAGGGCAGCATCTGGGCCCTGGAGCCAGTTCAGGTTGCCCGGCACCCCCAGGGCCGCGAGTTTCTGATCGACATCCTCCCAGGCTGCGGACAGCGGGAAGCTGCCGGCCCGAGCCACGGCCAGGGTCCGCGATAACAGGGTATAACGCACGATCGGCTCCATGGCCGGCCCGTCACCCGAGGGCTTGGCCACCAGGTGTTCCAGCACCGTACTGAAGGTTTCTTCCCAACCTTGCCGGTCGAGCGAACTCAGTTCCTGATGCACACGCTGGGCCAGGATGCTTTGCGGAGCGCGGCCTTTCCACCGCACGTGTGAAGCCGCAAGCTGCACTTTGCGCTCCTTGAATTCAAAGTCGATCACGCAGGACAGATCCGCGATCGCCTTTCCGGCGGGCAGGGGCTTAAGGGTGTAATAGCGTCGGCCGTCATCCAGTTCCACCAGCCAGGCGTCTTTGACCAGCGGGTCGTCCCACAGGGTTTTCAGCGCCTGAAGGTCGGCCTTGCGGCCCGGCTGACGCTCGCGCACGGCGGCCAGGGTTTTCTGCACCTCGTCGCCCAGGCTGGGGGCCAGGACACGGACCCACGCGGCCCATTGGGCCAGCCATGCCGAACGGGCCTCGGCCTGTTTGGCGTCGAGCCTAACCACCGGCGTGCGGCGCCACTCTTGCGCGCCGGCGTTCCACTGGTCGAGGGTCTTCCACAGATGGCTTTCGGCCGCGGCCTTGGTGAAATCGCCGGCATTGGGGTCGGAGGCATTGCGGGCGGCAAACCCCCGCAGGCGCTGG
>JANLFZ010000065.1:2735-14232 GCA_024653385.1 Thermoguttaceae bacterium
GTTCCCGGCCGCCTGTTGTATGCTCTCCAGCGATTTGCGCTGGGCCACGCGGCGTTCGGTCTCGTGTTCGAGTTTCTGGATGCGCGCCACGAGCACGTCGCACTCGGCGGCCACTCGCTCCTCGTGCTGCTGGCGCAACCGCATGACGGCGCTGTGGACCTCGGCCAGCCGGCTGAGGAGTTCCAGGGGCGCAAGCGCGCTTTTCTCCAGATCCGCCAGTTGCTGGCGTAGCCGGGCCAGTTCCGCCCGGGCACGTTCGGTGCGGTCGGCCGCCAACTGGGTTTCGCGGGATTGCACATCGAGTTCCAGTTGGGCCAGCCGGCGCTTTTCGTCCTCGGTTTGAGCAAGCTTTCGGAGTTGCTCCAGAGCCTTGCGCTCCGGCACCGCCGAAAGCGACTGCCGCACCAGCGTTTCGTACTGCTCGAACTGCTCTTTCCTCGCCCGTTCCGCCGATTCTTGACTGCCGATGCGCTCGGCGAGTTCCAGGATGGCGGCCCGGCTCGCCACCCCGGGGTGTGTCGTCTGGAGCCGCTCGACGTACTGTTGGGCCTCGGTGAACTTCTTCTCGTCCAGAAGCCGCTGGATCGCGTCGCGATGCTCGGCGGTGGTGCGGCGGAGATGTACTTCCCACACTGCGGCGCCCAGGCCGACAAGCAACGCGAGGGCCAATGCGGCGCTGCCGATGATCCGCACGCGGCGGCGGAAGGCGGCCTGGGCTTCCTGCTCGCCACGCAGCAATTCGTAGCGGCGCTGGAGTTCCAGGGGCACGGACTGGCCATCCCGCGTGGCCTGCAGGTACAGTCGGTGGAGTTCCACGGCCGGTCCGCGGCGCTCCAGGGCGCGTTCCAGTTCGGCCACGGCCCGGCGGTGCTCCTCTTGGCGAGCGCGGCGGGCATCGCATTCGTCCAACCACTGGAGGGCGGGGGCCACTTGTTCGGCCAGAGAATCGTTGTCGGCCAGCAGGCAGTGCTTCCGCAGGGCGTTCCATTGGTCGCGCAAGGGGCGCGCGGCGGCTTCGTCCAAGGCGGCATAGGCCGCGTGCAGCCGCGGGGCGAGGCGTTTCATTTCCTCCCCGGCCGCGTGGGCCACCACCTCGCGGTGCGCGGTCTGCACGGCCGCCAGCAGGTTGGCAGGCGCCGGCGAAACCCAGACCGAGGAGTTCAACTCGGCGGCCCAGGCTGCCAGCGTGGCCCCGTCCTTGCGGACACGGACCTCCGCCAACTGGGCGGCGATCTCTTCCAGACGAGCCTTCTCGAACTGCATGAGGTCGCTTTGCCAGGCCGGGTGCTGCGGGTAGCAGGCCGCCAGACGCCTGAGCGTAACGAGCCGATCGGCCAAGGGCGCCCCGGCAATCGCCTGAAGACGCCAGTGGCGCAGAAGCTGCGCCAGGGGCTCCTCGGCGGCGTAAGCCTCGTTCAAGTCGGCAGCTCGCTCCATGGCCAAGGGGGGCGGAAGCGCCAGGTCCATGGTCTCGCACAACAAGCGCCAGGACTCGGACTCCGGAAAATCCAAAGCGGCCAAGAGATCGATCAGATTGGGCGGCAGGTTGGCCAGGCGGATGGCTTCGCTCCGCTGGCCGGCGTGCAATAGTTCGCAACACCTTTGAAGCCGCTCGGCCGCCGAGCGGCAGACTTCGGCGAACTGGGACGCAATGTCCGACAACTCCTCGTGGGAATAGGAGGCGGGCGAGAGCGCGGCCTGGCGCACGCAATCCACAATCCACTGGTACCTGTGCAGCTCGGCTTGGGAAACAGTCATGATTTCCTTCCTTTCGAGGCACCCCGCTTGGGTGAATGGCCGGGCTTGTCTTCCTTCCTGCGTTCTCTTTTAGCTTCAGGGTTGGCAGGGGCAGACTCTTCGATTGCGTTGCTGTCGGCTTGGCTGATTTCCACGAGCGCCACCCGGTATCCTTCGACCTCTAGAAAAACGCGAGCTTTCTTGACGATCAACTCCGACACGGCCGAGGGTGGATTGGGCGGTGCGGGGTTCCCAGAGTTGGACGCAGGCTCAAAGGCGATCTTGAGGTTTCCTAGGTCTGTTTCCCATAAAAGCGCGAGCTTTGGGCTCGGTGGTAGCTGTTGGGCCGCCGTTGAATCACCGTGGCTGGGCGGTACGCGACCGATACGCACCAAGTAGCGGCTGACACGCTCCACGTTGGTCTCCGGGGCGGATTTTGGGTCGGCTTCCTCGACACGCTCAACCCGAAAGTCCTTCTCCGGTTTCACGCCAAGCTCGAGCGTATCTATGTCCAACCGGGGCCGTGGCAGGTTCGACGACACGTCGATCGGCACGTCGAACGTCTTGTCGCTTCCTGGGGTTAGGCGCACCGGCCCGTCACCCTTGGCCGGAGGAAAAAACTGAAGGGCAATCGGCGGACTGGTACTTGGACCTTTCTTGAGGTGGATCACGGCGATGTGCCCACGCAAGCGGTCCGGTAGCTCCTGGCTGGCCCGGCATACAAGTTCGCTATCGTTCAGCCGGAATTCGCCCAGCGGCACGTCCGCGGCCAGCGCCGACCCGCCATGCCGCAATATCTTCCACACGTTCTCTTTTGACTCTTCGGGCGTCGTGCGAAGGCGTGCTTCGTAGCCGGGGATCGCCTTCAGTTCGATGGACTCGATTGACTGGCCGTCAGGCAATTTGAATAGAACACTAGAACGCTGGCCCCCACCTTGTACGTCGGATGCCGCCGGCGCCACCGGTTTTGCGACAACCTGGCACCATTGCGCCTTGTCCTCGGGCGAAACTTGGGGCTTGCTGGAAGGGGATGTCGGAGGTTTGCTAGGTGGTTTGGAGGGGGCCGGATTTCTGCTATAGTCAGCATCCGCGACTGGGTGGGGTGCGCCATTGCTGGCGGGTGACTGACCCTTGGCCTGAGCCGCGGCAGACGCGGTTTCGCTCGCCAGGGCAGGTTGTAGTCTTTGAGAAGCGGGTGACGGCTGGGCTTGAGATGGCTCGTTCGTATTTCTAGGTGGGGCAGTGTCACGAGGCGATGCCGGCGAAGAGCCAGAGGCCGGCTTGTTTGGTGAAGGAGGTTCTCTCCTCTCGGCCGTTTGGGCAGGTTGGCCCTCTTGCCGCTCTGGGCCAGCGGACGGGCCCCCGAGCCATGCTATGGCCCCAGGGTCAGTAAGGCCCCAGAGGACCACGGCGCCCGCACCCAAGAACAGGCCCAGTGCTAGGCCGAGCAAGGCGGCCGTCAGGCTGCGTGGGCGGCGCCGAGCGCGGCCCAATCCCTCTTCCGCCAACACCTCGGCCCGGCGAGCCGCGAGCGGTGGCGGTACCACCACTGGCGGCGACACCAGGGCCGGAGGTTCTTCCGGGGCGTTGGAGAACTGCCGGGCCGCACGCGTCGGCGATTCAAAAGACCTGCCCGCGCTAGCGGCTGGGGTCGGGGGCACAGGTTCCACCATCAGTGGCTTTCCTTGGCGGGCGGCCACCACGGCCTGGGTTTCTTCCAAGACGGGAAGCGGTCGAGTCAGATCCAAGCACCACGCCCCGTGTTGGCGGCGCGCGGTCTGGGCCTCGGGTGTGTCCTCATACACCGCGCGCCACCGGCAGTCCACGTCGCCCGGCAGGGGAAGATAAAAGGTGCTGAACGTGGCCTCCCAGCGATGCTTGGCGGGAAGCAGGGCGACCGCTTCGCCAAACAAGGCAAGCACGTCCAGCCCGCGAGGGACAATAAGATAGACGGTGCGCGGACCTTTGCCTGCCGATTCCACGATGGTCTCGGCCAGTCGGCCGGCCCAGCCGGCGTCCCCCGCCACCTCCTGCCACGCCCGGCAGGGAGACGGATACACATCGCCCGGAGGCACGCTCCGCCCTCGGGCAAGCAAGTTAAGTTGCCCGTCCCAACAGGTTTCCATGAACCCGGGCTGGGCCACCAGCCAGGCCGGCCCGGCGGCCGGCAGTTCGTGCGGCTCCAGCACCACGTGATGGGCGAACTTGTTGCTGCGGCCCGAGTAATCCAAACCGGCGCTGGCAATCCGCGACAGCACGTGGAAGTGCCGGCCGCCTGTCACCAGTCGGACGTGGTTCCAGGCCACGGGATTGGCGTCGGAGCCATCGGGCCGCGGCGCTTCAAGGTGACGGTAGCCGCTCAACAACTCTAGGCGTTCAGCCAGATTGAGGGGCATCCCCTGCGTCGAAACCACGGTGCAAAAGCCGCGCGTACCGGGTTTCAATCCCCTGGGTGCCGAGGTGTGCCAGAGTTCCTGCGTCATGCTCGCACCTCGCTGTTTGACGGCTTGGCCACGTGGCCCACCAATCCGCGGGCCCAGCGGGCAAAGAAGTACAAGAGCGGCGTTTCGGTCCACAGCGGCCGCACATTCTTCGGCCGGAACCCCCGCCGACCGGTCTTGGGGTCCACTTCGGCGGCACAACCCGTGGCACTGGTGGGGATATAGAGCGCTTCGGGACAGAGGGTTTCGACCGCACCGACCAGTTCCGGGCAGAGATCACGGAGGACCCCTTGCACCTCGGCCGACACCCGTTCCACCTCCCGCAGCCGCACTCCCGCAATGCCCGCAGCGGCCGAGTAGGTCCAGGCCGGCGGCAGGCGGCCCTCGGGGTAGGGCAGCAGCGGCCACCAGGTATCGAACTTGGTGACCACCACTATGGTCATGGGCAGCGGCCGCTTCTGGTCGGCTCGTCGGCGATACCGCCGGGCCCGCTCGGCAGCCTCGTGCAGCACGGTTTCTTGGCGCAAGGGGCTGGTGCGACCGGGGGCCAAGGCCTGCTGGACGGCCGCGGATTGTGGCTGCCGAGCCAGCACCGCCCGACGGAATCGGGCGTCCTGCATCGGATCGACTAGAAAAAACAGCGCGTCGCTGGTGGCCAAGTGCCGGGTAACCGGGTTGGCCGTCGTGTCGGCTCCCGGCAGGAAACTCTCGCCCGCGTTGTCGTACAGGCACAGCAACCGGCCCAGGGTGTGAGCCTGCCGACCATGGGGGTGATGGGCAAGAGGCGCCAGACGAAACATAAACGGCCGGAGGTATTGGACCGGCTGACCATCCCAAAGTACCGTCGAGTAAAGGTCCCCGTGCGTCTCGGTCTTGGGCAACTCGACCAGTTCGTCCGAATCGTGGTGAAGGAACTGCGCCGATTCGTACTGCTGGAGCTGAGCATTGAGCAAGTTATCGGCGTCGCCGAAACTGAGGGCGAACTGTTTCGGCAACAGGCCCCGAAGGGTCCACGTCATCGCTGCAAGGAAATACGACTTCCCGCACGCCGGAGCGCCCAACGTGGAAAGCACCAGCGGCGCCAACTCGAACACCGCACGGGGCAACTCCAAGTGGCACGCCGGACAGGCCAAGCGGTGGCACGCTTGCCCACGGGCGTCCAGAGCAGCACCGGTCGGCGTAAAACGGTCCGGAAGAAACCGCTGCGCGTGGTCGGGCCCCAGGCGGACGTCGCCTAGCAGGTCGCCGTGCTCGCTGATCCACAACGCATCATAGGGGGCAAATGCGAACCAGCAGTGCGGACACGTTACTTGGCTGCGAATGGCCATCAACAATACCCTGTTTGCGAAATACCGACGTAATCGGGTTCCTTAAGCGTCGCCCCAACCGTAGCCTCAGTCCTTTGCCGAGCACTTCGGCCTCCAGAAGGCCATCTCCCGAACTGGGAAGCTGTCTCCCGCACCCCTCATTCGTTTCCGCCCTCTTCCAATCGCCGCTCGGCAACTTGCTGCCACGGTCCCGGGTCGTCGTCACAGGGTTCCAAGGGACACCCGCGTCCAACGCTGTCCAACTTGGCCCGTTCCGGCGATACCAAGCCGAACAGCAGTTCCATTGCGCATTGTTCGCAGTATCGCTCGAACACGCGCTGTTGTGACGGCGTGAGGGGCCCGTGAAGGGCGCGGACAATGGGTAAGACAGGGTCGCCGCACGCTAAGCAGAATCGAGCCATCGGAAGTCCCCTTTTGGATCACCCCACTCGTTGTTCCCCATGTTAGGTGTTCGTTTCCACGGTGCGTCTCGAAGTAAAGACCTTTCCAGGTGCCGCCGGTTGTCCAGTAATGCCTTCTACCTGGTAATCAAGGGTGTCTCATCCCTGAGGGCAGGCGGCTGGGTGTCGACCTCCAGGCTCTTGCCGTACTGCTTAAGCAGCCCGAGGAGTTCCTGGGCTGCGGAGGCCGCCTCCTTATCGAACCGGGCTAGCCCGCGAACCCTTTGCCAGCCCTCCAACGCCAAGTGGTAGGCCTGCCGCTGATTGCCCCGCCCGGCGGCCTTACGGGCCTTGGCGGCCGCTTCCCGAGCGGCAGCCACAGCCTGGGCCACCTGCTCCGGAGACAAGCCGACATCCGAAAGGGGATCGCCGCCGGCGCGTTCCTGCTCCGTGGCTTTACCTCTGAGCCCGTTTGAATCGCCCGAGGAGCGGACCTGGGCCTTAGCGCCGGCTAGTTCCCCCGCGTCGGCACCCGGCAAGCCGCGCTGACCCGGCATTCCACCTCCAACTGGCTCCGACGACCCCCGGCCCCCGGCATCCGCACCCGCCGGGCCGCTGGGCTCTCCCCCAGAAGCCGCGTTGTCAGCCGTCTCCGGGAGCGAATCGCCCCGTCCGCTCGTCGAGCCGGCGGGTTTCTTCCCGACGTTGCCTTGTGCCCCAGCGTCCTGAGTGCCTTCACCGCGTTCGCCTTCCGGGCTGTCCGAAGGCGGCGACGAGCCAGTGCCGGCCGGTGCATTCTTGGATCCTTCCCCCTGGGCCGTCGGTTCTTGTTCCGCTGAGCTGCCTCCTTCCCCGGATGCGCCGGAACGGCTTGAGCCCTCTTTTTTCCTGGAGCAGGAGCATCCGGATCCGGCGGGAACGGCGAGCCCTACAAGTAGAATCAGCCACACCGTAACCACCCAAGTAATCGTTCGAGTACAATTGGGCATGCTAGGTCGCTTCTCTCGAGGAGTGGTTTTCGGCATCTGGATCAGTTGCTTGTCTCCCGGTCCCACTCATGGTTGGAGAACACTCGTTTCGCTCGGCTGCTGCGACTGAGAGTAGCGACTGGCTGCCGAGTGCCTATCGTTGATGCCCATCGCTGCACATCCGACAATCGACCCAACCTTCCCCGCCGCAACGTGAGCATCGGCTGCGGACGGTTCCGGTTTGCGTGACCACGGTACCCGTGCTCGGATCCACCCCCAGCACTCTCGTGGCCGGGGTTCGCACCGCCCCGCGCGCGCAATCCGGGCATTTCACCCTGCCGTAACCCAGGCAAAGCATGCACCAGTCTTCGGCCAAGCCTGGCAGACTCGGCCAGCGGAAGTTTGTGCCCGCCTCGCCATCGGGCCGCATATAACGGAACATGCCGACTTGCTTGGCATGGGTGGCCACGTCCATTTTGCGGGCCAAGACGTCTAGGGCCCGGACATGCTCCGGCGACAGGACAAGGCGCCGATTTGTGACCAAGAAACAGACCCGGGCGACGTTCTGCACCACCTCGTCGGGCGGCGGCAAGCCGGCATTCAGAACCGCATCCCAGTGGCGCAGGGCCAAGCCCTCCTTGTTCGTTCGCAGGCGGACCAGCGCCAGATTATTCAGCACCGCGATGCTCTTGGGCTCCAGTTTTGCGCACTGCGAGAAGTGCCTTTCGGCGCGCTCCCAGTCGTGAGCAACTATGGCCTCAAGCAGCCCCAAAGCGAAGGACGCATCGAACCGATCGCGATCGGCCTTAAGGGCCGCGTACAGCTTCTGCCGGGCTACGAGATAGCGGCCCTCGGCCAACAATCCCAAACCGATCTGAAAAAGCTCCTCAGCCTCGCCGGCCTGAGGGGGCGGCACTTCGGGGGTTTCGTCTTCCACAGGTGGGCTGCCAGGCGGTGCCAAAGCCGATATTTTAGGTTTGGCGGAGTCAGCGGCCGCGACCTTCGACGGCTCCTTCGCGGTCTCCGCAGGGAAACCGGGAGGCAGCCCCGGCGGGAAAAGCCCCGCCTTTGCCGCGGCGCCGGCAGGGGCCGCATCCGACTGTTTTCCCTCCGCGGGCTTAGCCGGGGGAGGAAAAAACAAAGGATTGGGCGAAGCCCCCTTCGCAAGCGACGGCTTGGCAATGGGGACGCCAGGTTTGGCCGAAGGCGACGAGGGCAATGGAGCCCCAGGCGACTGAGCCGGCGCACCGGCCGAAGCGGCCGGAACTATCGGTTTCGCGGTTTGCTGAGGCTGGGGGACCGAAGCCGCCGGCGTACTGGCCGCAACAGCGGTTTGCTTGGGGGTGGATGTCTGCCTAGCCGCTTGCTGATCGCCGAAAACGCCGAAGTACCGCCCCACCAGCCAGGCGCAGGCCAGCGCAGCGATGGCCGCAGAAGCCACGGTTAGCAGCCGACGAAGTGGCTTTGCGTGCCCCCACGCGGCGAAGCGCCGACGGTTGCTTTTTCCAGGCAGTAAGCTCCGCCGGAGCGCCCGGCCAAGCGAGGAGGCGGTGGGCGCCGAGGTTCGCGGCAGAGGTGGCGGCATCGTGGCGGCAGCCTGCACCGCAGCTCGCAGCTCCGCATCGTATGCTGCCTTCTTCTCCGGGTCCAAGAGGCACAGCCGGGCGCGGGCCACCTCGTTCAGCAGGCGCTGACACGCCTCGGCCTGCGGGCCGGCCTGGAACGTGCGAAGATGCGCCATTTGGCGGTCCGCCGCCGAGGCGATCACCTCCGGATCCGGCTCGAAAGGGGCGATGCCCAGAATGCGATAGTGGCTCGGAGGCTGTTCGTGGGGCGGAATGCCCAGCCACTTGTGGTAAGCGTCAAACATACTGCCCCATCCCTAGCGCTGGAAATCGAACCGGCGCCCACCCCTTGCGACATCCGCCTGCCGCCAAGTGGCGGAACCGAACTGTCAACCGCAAGGCTATCATAATCGCCTTTTGGTCATGGAACAAGCCCCCTGCACCGGCTGGCAGTGCCGAGAATCCGAGGCGGCCGGCACCGTCGGCTGTCGCCCTTCACAACCCGTCCCCGCCCCGTGTTTCGCAATCACCTTGCAAAATGCCCTGTAGACACGATGCGTCCGTCGGACAGCCCGCGTGAACCGGCTGGCCGACGTCTTCCCCTTTCCCTCCGACGGCCAAAGCCCTCGACGCCCCGCTTCCCTCCCCCGGGTCCTCGTCGGTCCAAGTTCCCCGGCTTCCTCGGTACTATCAGGGCGCTATGACTTCTTGCCGCCCATCCCGCCTCGCTCCATTGCCTTCGCTCGGCGGTACCACGCAAGACTTGGGTCCGGCTGCTGGCCAAGCTGTACCGGACGGGCTTGTTTACCCGCAGGGTTCCATCGAGAGGTTTCTCGATGTATCCTCCATGCGATCCTCTTTCCCAAGTTCATCGCGGCGAAAGGACTGTACCCGTGAACGGTTACCGCTGGGTCTTGTGCCCAATCCGTTAACCAGAGTTCCGCCGCGGCGAACTGAGCTTCTTGCTCAAGGCTTGCTGGGTGATCCCGAGGAGCTTGGCGGCACGTGTCTGGTTGTTGTCGGCGTCTTCGAGGGCATCCGCGATAAAAACGGCCTCGATTTCCCTAAGGCGCTGTTTAAGGTTAAAGTGCTCGCCACGATGACGAGAAAATGGTCCCGTCGCTGAGCCGGCTGGCATCTGTGCAAGGGATGCCTCAATATCTCGGCGAGCTATTTCGTTCTCATCAGACATTACCGCAGCCTGGACAAGGACATTGTAGAGTTCACGGATATTCCCTGGCCAAGGATGTTCCCGCAAACGTCGCATTGCCGCAGCCGTCAACGTCCTGGGCTTATAGCCTGGTTCCGTGGCCGCGAAGTCTCGATTGATTCGAGCGAGGATATCATTGGCCAGCAGCGGAATGTCGGGCTTGCGCTCTCGCAGCGCCGGCAAGTCTATGGTCACGGTGGCCAAGCGGTAGTAAAGATCGTCCCGAAACCCTCCTTGGGCCATCGTTTCGAGCAGATTGCGATTTGTCGCGGCGATAACCCGAACGTTGAATGGCTTCTCTTCCTTTCCACCTACACGCCGAATCCACCGCACGCAAGGTGAATCTCCCGGCCGAGGCTGGAGGGCCCGCAGCAGTTTCGCCTGATGGTCGAGACTGCACTCTCCAACCTCATCGAGAAACAGGGTGCCTTCGTGCGCTAGTTCGAAGGCTCCTGGGCGTTCTTCGGTTTGGGTGGCCGCCCCCTTCGCCACACCAAACAGCTCGCCCTCAAGAAGCTCTCGGGGGATCGCGGCACAGTTGACCGCGATGAATCGTTTGTAGTCTCGGTCGTTCTTGCCGCGTAGGCTCGCGCGATGCATCGCACGAGCAAACATCTCCTTGCCTGTACCGCTTTCCCCGAGTAGTAGCACATTGACTTCTCGAATGGCTGCGCGCTTTGCTCTTCCGACAGCGGCGAGTAAGTTCCTGCTCTGCCCAACTAGCTGCTCGAATCCTTCGACCTCGCTGGGCAAAGCCGTCGCCAGCCTGTGCAATGCGCGATCTGGTTCCTTGAGGAGTTCCGGAAGAAAGTCCAGTTGAATGTCGAAAGGCACCGCCTCTTCGCGAGCCTCGTTCTCGTAGGTCTGGTAGAGCTTGGCAGGGTATCTTGTCTTGGCGAGCAGCAACCACACCGCGGCCATCGTTGGAGTGCCCGAACTCAGGTGAATACAGAGCGTCTCGTTCTTGTGGTCCATCTGACTCCAAATGCCGCGGAGAACCTCATCCGAGACCCTGAAGACCTCCTCATAGCTTGTGGGAACGCGGAGCTGAACGCGATGCAGCGTTACTGGGACTTCAAGCCACTGTACGAACTGGTCGACCACCTCTTCAAGCGGCCTGCTGTAGTTTTCGTGGGGACCCTTATGATCGCTGAGTAGGTGAACGCGGTGGAAGTCGATCCGCGAAACCAGCGTGCCGATCGGTCCGCGGCCCGTCGCTGTATTCCCAGGGGCATGGCGGGGCGCCACAACCTCCTCGGGCGCAGAGCCTCCTAACGTTTCGCCCATGGCCCGAAGGTCACTGTGCCCGATCCACGTTACCAACCGCTTTTTCGGGTTCATCACAGCCTCCGTTGTATGTGCCACAACCACGCTGCATGCCATGATACCCTGTTTCTTGTGGCCAAACAATGTTAGTTGTTGCGCCGACCAGCTGCCATGGTGCCGCCACGGCGGACAAAGAAGCCACAACGTGTTTTCTGGTAAGCCCTTGCAGCATTCCGGCGTCAATTGCCCTCGGCACGCAAATACGACTTGGCACGCGTTCTGCGTTAAAAAGTCAACCACGAGGAAGGCGCCGCTGGAACGAAGGGAGAAAGCACGATGTCGAACAACGACAGAATCACCTTTGGGCAGATCGTGGAGAAGACCCGGCTCGATGCCGCGAAGGCTGCTTGGTCGCGTGCGAAATTGGCCTCTCGGCTTCGGCACCACGTGCGAACCACCAAGGCCCATCATGCTGCAAGACAGCTTTCGAAGCTAAAGACCGACGCAATCCGATTGGCCCTTGCGCTGGCGCCTGAGCAGATCACGGTGACCATCGACAACGACCACCAAGTGGGCCTCATCAGCGTCCGTTGGCCCGGCCA
>JANLFZ010000065.1:14242-18059 GCA_024653385.1 Thermoguttaceae bacterium
CACGGGAAGCTGCACTTGCCGTCCGATGCTCGGTTGGCCTAACCGCGTGTGAAGCCTCGGCGCTGGGCCGGGGTGCGTACCTCAGTCCTTACTTGTTCAGGAGGTTCACCATGTTTCACTCCCGTCATTTCTACCACACCATCCTGACCGCTGCCGTGGTGGTTGGGGCCGCGTTGGGTATCGATCGTGACTGCACGGCGCAGACGGCTACCCCGGAGGTGGCGTCGCCAAGCAGCTCGACCGACGCGGCTGCCCAGCCGGGAACGCTTCGCCAGCAGGAGTGGCTCAAGGCCACGCCGGATCAACGGGTGCGCATTGCCGAAGAGATCGGCGAGCGGGGGGCGCGAAGGTTCGCAGAGGCAAAGGGTTGGGAACCCATCTTGGATGGAACCGAGAAGACTATCCCGCAAGGTTTCGATCAGGTGTATCGCGGAGCCGATGGCATTGTGCACGTCGTTGAGGCTAAGGGGGGTAGCAGCCAGCTAGGCCATGCCTACGGCTATCCGCAAGGAAGCTCCGAGTGGGCAGTCGAGGCGGCCAAACGCACGCTTCGCAGCACGAAGGCTTCGGCCGCCGAAAAGACGGCTGCGAAGGCAGTCCTCGAGGCCGCTGCTGCGGGCAAGCTCCAGGTTCACGTCGTCCACACCGGTCATGTGCTCGGCGAGCCGACCGCCGCTGTCCTCAAGCAGACGGTGGGAACGACCAGGGCGGCTTCCAAGGCCGCGCAGTCCGCGGTGGACGACCTGATGAAGGCCGCAGCCCAGTCGAGTGATGACGCCGCGCGGACGACCCTGCGACTTTCCCGGACCGCCACCAAGCCCGGCGCGACCGCGCTTAAGACTGCCGCCAAGGGTGCAGTTGTCGTGGGGGCGGCCGTCGATGCGGGCCTCCGCATCAGCGATGCGGCGGACACGGAGCGGCGGTACACCGCAGGCCAGATCACAGAACAAGAGCGCGAGATCGCCCACGCACGAAATGTTGCAGGAATGGCCGGCGGCTGGACAGGCGCGGCAGCGGGTGCTAAGCTCGGAGCGTTCGGTGGCGGAGTTGCCGGATCGTGGGTGGCTCCCGGCCTAGGCACGGCCATCGGCGGGGCGGCTGGCGGCGTATCTGGCGGGATTGCCGGGTATTTCGGCGGCGAGGCGGCTGCCGAGGCGGCCGCTCAATGGGCGGTGAAGAAAGTGCATTCCGCTGGCACCACGATCCGCGGCGCCGCCAAAGCCGCTTGGAACTGGGCGACGGATTGGTAGTGCAACGCGTCGTGCGGTGATTTGGCGGGAGCTTTCGTTGGGGACGCGCCGCGGGCAGCCGTGATTGACAACCGTCGCGGCGCGTTGGTATTCTGAAGTTCGGCGGCGCGGTTGCCCGCCTGCGCACTCTGGGCCGCACTACGGGAGGCAGATTCGATGAACGAGCGGCTGTATGTCAAAGTGGGGCGGCAGTTCAAAGGGCCGTTTTCCTTGGGGCAAATACGGGAATGGGTTCGCTCGGCCCATCTCCCAAGCAATGCCCAGGTATATCTTCTCGATGGGACGCACTACGTGCCGGTGGACCTCCAAAAAGTGATTGGGGAACCTCTGCAACGCAACCGGCCAGCCGGGGTTCCGCACCATCAGTCGGGTGTTGCCGCGCCCCATCCGCCCAAGCCCGCTGGCTCATCTGTCCAGCCCCCCCCACTGAAGAGCCGCCCGGCCACGGTGCCATTCCATGCGTCAGCGGCAGGGGGCCCCACCAAGGACAACCCCGCAATTCCGCCCTCCGACGTCCCGCCCCCGCTCCCTTCCCAGAAACGAGGACTGTTCGCAGGACGGCGTAAGATGCGCATGGACGCAAAGGTCGGGGCGGTGGCTGCGGCGTGCAGTGCCGTTATCCTCGCCATCATCCTCATTATCGTGGGGAAGGTCGCGGTGGATAAAAGATGTGAGCCGCCGGTGGCCCAAGCACCTGTGGTGAGCGATGTATCCCGTCGGGCCACCGATGCAGCCCCGGTCCAGACTTCTTCGCCCCCGGCTGTTGCGACAGCAAAGGCTCCGGAGCCCGATTCCGCCACGGCTCCCCCTTCGCGATCTCCGGAGAGCGAAAAGGCACAACGCCCAGCCGCGGACGAGCCACCCCAAACCGCTGCAACCCCATTGGAATCTCCGCCCCAGCCCCAGTCCGCGGGACGACCCTTCACCGAGCCGGAACCGCGCGCGAGGCCCGCCGCTGGCGAGCCTTGGTTGGATAGGGTGCAGAACGCTTGCGTGCTTGTCCGAAGTAGTAGGATCGATGGCGAGAGTTTCGGGAGCGGGTTCTTTGCGAGTATTCCGAATAAGGCCCCCGTGGTGGTGACGAATCATCACGTTGTAAACGACGCATTGTATGTGGTCGTCACGCTTCGTTCAGGGGCGGTCCACCGCGTCACGCGCGGCCATCTTTTGCCCGAATGCGACCTGGCATTACTCGCTGTCGATGGTTTGCAGACGCCGCCCGCGGTATTGGACCTGCGAACGCGCCTTCCCCAGTTGACGGAAACCGTCTATGCCTACGGGGCTCCGAAGGGTCTGGAGGCGACCATAACAAGAGGCATTGTGAGCGGAATACGCCGTACTTCGGAACTTGCAGACTTAAGCGGCCGCGCAGAGATGACCTGGATCCAGACGGACGCAGCCATCAATCCAGGAAACAGCGGGGGACCGTTGCTGGATGCTACTGGGATAGTCGTTGGGGTCAATACCCTGGGATCTCGCCCCGAGATGGCGCAAAACATCAATTTCGCGATTTCGTCGGTGGACGTCTTGGACCGCCTCTCCCAAGCGCGGATATCCAAGTTGCCGCAGGGCCGACTGCGGATGCCCGCACCGGACCCAACACGGGCGGCCGTCCAAGCACTGGTGGCAACGTACACCTATTGGAGCCTGCTGGCATTGACATCGGCGAGCGTGCAGAATCTGGAAGCTGAAGTGAAGGTCAGACTGGAGCAGGGATTGGCTTTTGGCCAGGACCCCGCTGGCCTTGTACAGCGATATGCCAACGCTTTGCGAGGCGCCACCGTTTTCATCGTATCCCTGGACACGAGCGACGTGGATCCAACCGCGTCCGCGGCCGGTATCCTCCTTGCAAGCTACTATAAGGATCTTGCGGACTTCGTCGAGAATTTTCTTCTTGTGGCGACGACTAGTCCTAGCGAGCGGGTTGCGAGGCATAGGGCAGCGGTACTGTCGCAGCAATTCGCGCAGAAGGAGGCCCCTGTGCTCGAAGCCCTGTCCGAAGCCCGACGCAGGCTTTCCGTGAAATGGGGCATGGATTTTGCGCCAGTAGGGCCCTAGCCCAAGTTACGCAGTTCGAGGGCCTGACTCGCCATCGCGTAAGGACTTAGGTTCGATTTCAGGCCCGAGTCTGCACTACATTTGGTAATGCCTCGTCGATCCGGCGCAGGCGGCGCGGCAGGTCGATGCCCAGGCGGTTGAGGAGGACCTTCTGCGCCTCACTCGGGTTCGGTCACGCAACGCAGCCGGATCGTCTTGTGCGGCTGGCCGCTGGGAGTCTGGGTCGGCAACACCACGTCGCCGCTTTGGATCTTCGCCAACTCGTCGAGGAGCGTGCGCGGGGCGTCGCCCAGCCCCGCACGCCGCATCCATTGGGCTAGGGTCTTCCACAGCACATAGGCCAGAAAGCACACCAGGATGTGCCCCCCCACCCGGTCGGTCGTCTGGTGCCAGATGGGCCGAATCACCAGTTCGTCCTTCGTAATGCGGAAGGCCCATTCCGCCTCGGTCCACTGGATGTACCGCTTCCACAGCGTCGCCGGGTCGGTCTCCGTCAGGTTCGTCCGCAG
>JANLFZ010000669.1 GCA_024653385.1 Thermoguttaceae bacterium
GCAGTTACGGCCAATACCTCACCGGCGAAGCGAGTAAACTTCTTTCGCCGGCGACTACGCGCAGTGGCCAACGCACTGGGGACGAGCCATTCGTGGCCAGAAGGTGTTTAGGAAGAAGGACTTAGGGCGACCGTCGCCGCAGGCGCCGCTCCGCAGACTCTTCTGGCGGGGGTGGGCATGCCCTGAAATATGCCGACAAATGTGGCTTTTTCGGGCTTCCAGCGCGTTGACAGCGCCGATTTTTCCGCTTATGTTAGCTGTAGTCGTTGGGCGTCGTGCCCGACAGATAACGCGGGCTCGTTAGTTTCCGGGAGCTTGCACCTAGAAACGGAAGAGCCCGACATTTGCCCCGCTGCTCTGGGATTCCGGCGGGCATGACAAGAGTAAGAACCCCGTGAACAATCACAGGATTCCGAAGGAACCCGTGCCATGTCCGAACACTCGCCCCACCCGGCGAATCGGCCCTCGTCGCGGCACGCATCGTTTCGTCCCCACTGTTGCCCCTGTGGCGACCACGCGCAGCCGGCTTCCGGCATGTCGCGGCGGAGGTTCCTCAGCGTGGCGGCCCTGGGCGGGGCGGCGCTGAGCGGCCTGAGCTGGTCGGCGCTGGCTGCGGCCTCCGATGAGGTACCCCAGCCGACGGCGGCTACCGGCGCCGCGCCCGGCTCGCCGCCGGAGCCGACCGTGTACAAGCTGCGCAATCGCTGGAATCAGTTCCTTCTCGCCGCCGACGGCCACGCGGCCTACGACAAGGGGGCCGACGATGACCGGCACCTTTGGGTGTTCGAGCCGGGTCGGCGCGGCGAGCGGATCCGCAACTTGGGCAGCGGCGCGTATCTGGCGGCCGATCCGCCTCGGGGCGACGCGGTGTTGCTCAAGCCCGAGGCACTCGAACCGGCCGGCGACGCGGCCCTTTGGCAGCTTGACGTTGTGTCCGGCGCGTGGTTGTCGATTCGCAACGTGGCGACGGGCAAGTTCCTCAATTGCGAGCGGCAGAACGGCAGCGTGCAATGCGATGGCGAGAAGGTTCCGACGGAAACGAACTGGTGGCTGGCGCAATGGGAACCAGTCCACGTCCGCGGCCCGAAGCCCCCGAAACGCTTCCCGATGTACCGCATTTCGGTCCTCTCGCCCGAGTATCGGGCCGAGGTCCGCGGCAAGGTGACGGTCCGTCTCAAGGCGCCGGGTTTCCGGCGGGTGACGGCCCGGTGCTGGAAACAAGGCGAGGGCGCCGGGGCCGATTCCACGGTGGCCACCATCGCACTGGAGGCCGACGGCACCGGATCGTTCGTCTTTCCGGCCGACGCCTACCCCCACGGGCCAGTGACGCTTCGGCTGCGCGCCGAGGAGGGCGACATCGCGGACAACTGCTACGTGCAGCTCTACAATCTCGGCGGCGTGTCGTGGAACGAGGGCATTCCGAAAGAGCCGCCAGCGGCGGCGCGCGGCATGCGCTTGGTGTTCGCCGACGATTTCGACGGCCCCCTGTCGATTTCGAGCACCGACGCGACGGCGCGATACTACGACCACAAGCCGCCCGACGGCCTCCAGGATTTCAGCACGCTGCCATTCACCAGCTTCGACCGGCCGAACAATCCGTTCCGCCAGATCGACACGTACCTGCGCATCCGGGCCAGCGAGCCGGCGGGCAGCTCGGGACTGATTTCGTCGATGCGCAACGACGGCACGGGCACGACGGCCCGCGCGCCATGCTACTTCGAGTGCCGGTTCGTCGCGCCGAACGCCAAGGGCACGTGGCCCGCCTTCTGGCTCATGACCGACTACATGGCCGAGTACCTCTCGGGCAAGGGACTGGACGTTCCGTGCGACGAGTTGGACATCATCGAAGCCTACGGCGGCGAGGGGCCGGGTTCGCCCAACGCGTTCGACACCTACATGATTTGTCCGCATTGCTGGAACCAGGGCGAGCAGGGCAAGCGGATCGAGCGGGAGGCGTTCGAGGCACTGCGCAATCCGATTCGCATGCGCAAGTTCGGCATTCCCTCGACGTGGTACGAGACGTTCCACACCTACGGCTGCAAGATCACCGAGACGGAGACGATCTACTACTGCGACAACGTCGAGGTGGGGCGCCACCCGACGCTGCCGCTCTGCCGCGAGCGGCCGTTGTTCTTCATGGTCAATCTGGCGCGCTACGATGGCGAGGCCGACATGTACGTCGACTACGTTCGAGTGTATGAGGGAGAAAGGTAGCGCCGAGCGGGCTGGCGCGCCGGCCGGTCAAACTGTTTGGAGTGATCGGTGTCGTCACCACGGGTACCTGTCATCGTCCCGAATGCGCTCTGGATTTTGCCGGTCGAGGTGCCATCGGGCCGGGTTTTCCATGATGTACTGCCGAATACGTTCCAGGCCCTGATCGCTGCGGATCACATGTTCAAAATAGTTTCTTTGCCACACGGGTACACCTCGGCTTGCCCGCAATTCGTTAAACATTTTCGCGGAAACCATTTTGAACCGGCCGATGATCCTGGGCAGTAACATCCTGCGTCGCGATATTACCCAATCGCAGTTTTCCTGATGCGTTAGGGGCACGTTATGGATTACGGTCGGTAGGGGCAATTCATGAATTGCCCCTACCGAAGGGTCGTCGCCAAGAACGTGGCCGCGATCCTCAAT
>JANLFZ010000670.1 GCA_024653385.1 Thermoguttaceae bacterium
AGCGCGGCCGGGTCGCGGGGGCCGAACGCCGCGCGGTGCCGCGCTGGAACTCGACTTCGGCGGCGAGTACCACTTCCGCGTCGATGGCGAGCGCCACCTGTGGAACCCCACCACGATCACGAAGCTCCAGCACGCGGTCCTGAAGAACGATCGGGCGATGTACCAGGAGTACGCCCGGGCGATCAACGAGCAGGGGCGCGAGCTTTGTACCCTGCGCGGGCTGTTCGAGTTCGTTCCCGGCACGCCCGTACCGATCGACGAGGTCGAGCCCGTCTCGGAAATCGTCAAGCGGTTCTACACCGGGGCCATGTCGCACGGCTCGATCAGCAAGGAGGCCCACGAGACGCTGGCCATCGCCATGAACCGTCTTGGCGGGATGTCGAACACGGGCGAAGGGGGCGAGGACCCCGATCGCTACAGGCCGCGCCCCAATGGCGACTCGCTCAATTGCGGTATCAAGCAGGTGGCTAGCGCACGGTTCGGAGTGACGATCGAATACCTCGCCAACGCCCGCATCCTCCAGATCAAGATGGCCCAGGGGGCCAAGCCGGGCGAAGGGGGGCAACTGCCGGGCTACAAGGTGACCGACGAGATCGCCCGGCTGAGGCACGCGACCCCGGGCGTCTCGCTCATCTCGCCGCCCCCCCACCACGACATCTACTCGATCGAAGACCTCGCCCAACTGATCTACGACCTCAAGTGCGCCAACCCCGAGGCCAAGGTATCGGTCAAACTGGTCGCCGAGGTCGGCGTGGGCACGATCGCCGCCGGCGTGGCCAAGGGGAATGCCGACGAGGTGCTCATCAGCGGGCACGACGGAGGCACCGGCGCCAGCCCGCTCTCGTCGATCAAGCACGCCGGCATCCCCTGGGAAATCGGCCTGGCCGAGACCCAGCAAACCCTCGTGCTCAACGGCCTGCGCGACCGCATCCTCGTCCAGTGCGACGGCCAGATGAAGACCGGCCGCGACGTCGTCATCGGGGCCCTCCTCGGCGCCGAGCGGTTCGGCTTCGGCACCTCGGCCCTCGTGTCGCTGGGCTGCATCCTCATGCGCAAGTGCCACCTGGGAACCTGCCCGGTCGGCATCGCCACCCAGCGCATGGACCTGCGCGAGCGGTTTGCGGGCAAGGCCGAGTACGTGGTGCGGTTCTTGACCTTCGTCGCCGAGGAAGTCCGCCAGATCATGGCGCAGCTCGGCTTCCGCAGGTTCGACGAGATGGTCGGCCGCGTCGAGCGCCTCTCGGTGCGCAAGGCGGTGGACCACTGGAAGGCCAAGGGGCTCGATTTCTCGTCGGTCTTCGCTCCGCCCCGGCAGACGCGCGGCGGGACGCTCTACTGCTCGCGCCCGCAGGCCGACACGCACAAGGACCATCTCGACTGGACCATCCTGCCCCTGGTCGAGAAGTGTTTCCAGGGCGAACGGGTCCGCCTGGAGTTGCCCATCCGCAACGTCCACCGCGCGATCGGCGCGATCCTCAGCAACCGCGTCGTGCGGCGGTGCGGCGCCAAGGGCTGGCCCGACGGCACGCTGGAGATCACCTTCCACGGTTCGGCCGGCCAGAGCTTCGGGGCGTTTCTGGCGCCGGGCGTGACCCTGCGCCTGGTGGGCGAGGCGAACGACTACTTGGGCAAGGGGCTTTCGGGCGGCCGGATCGTGGTCCAGACGCCGCCGGGCTCGGCCTTTGACCCCCTCGACAACGTGATCGTCGGCAACACGCTCCTTTACGGGGCCACGTCGGGCGAGGTGTTCATCAACGGGCTGGCCGGCGAGCGGTTCGCCGTGCGCAACAGCGGCGCCGTGGCCGTGGTCGAGGGCGTGGGCGATCACGGCTGCGAATACATGACCGGCGGTACCGTGGTCGTCCTCGGGCGCACGGGCCGCAACTTCGCCGCCGGCATGAGCGGCGGCGTGGCCTATGTGCTCGACGAGCACCAATTGTTCGACACGCTGTGCAACCTCGACATGGTCGACCTCGAGTCGATCTGGCGCCGCGAGGACCAGCAAGTGCTTCGCGACCTGATCACCCGGCACTACCGCTGGACCGGCAGTCGCCAGGCCGCCCGAATTCTCGACAACTGGCACGAGATGGCCGGCAAGTTCGTCAAGGTCATGCCGATCGACTATCGCAAAGCCCTCCAACGGCAACGCGAACGGGAACGCGTCCGGCAAGATGGCGTACCGGCCACCGAAGAGGTCTTCCCGTAACAATAAAATTCCATAGAAAACCCAATCCGACGAATCCGGAAGGGTGACGGACGTTTTTCTTCCTGTGAGGTTTTTATGGGCGATCCAGTAGGATTCCTTCATTATCCACGAGTGGAATTACCGCATCGGCCTGTGCCGGAGCGAGTGCGGGATTGGCAAGAGATAGACCTGCCGATGCCGCTGGATGTCATTGGCCAACAGGCGGCCCGATGTATGGATTGTGGGATTCCGTTTTGTCATGGAGTCGGTTGCCCGCTGCAGAATCGGATTCCTGAGTTTAACGATCTGGTCTATCAAGGCCGATGGAAGGAGGCGGCGGAAAATCTCCACTCGACCAATAACTTTCCGGAGATAACGGGCCGGGTCTGTCCGGCGCCGTGTGAGGCGGCCTGCACTTTGGAACTTCATCGCC
>JANLFZ010000671.1 GCA_024653385.1 Thermoguttaceae bacterium
CTCCCGAGCGCCACACCGGGCCTCGGCCGGTTGCCTCGGGAGCGATCGTGCTGCGCAACGGCGTGGCGATCGAGGCGTTCGGCACGGGGCAGCGGATCCGCGGGCGGCGCCGCCGCGCCGAGCGGCCCTCGCTCATCGTCTGCGACGACCTCCAGAACGACGGCCACATCGAGTCGGCCCCTATGCGCCGGCGCTCGCGCGAGTGGTTCCACGGGACGCTCTTGAAGGCCGGCACGCCGCGCACCAACGTCCTGAACCTGGCCACGGCCCTGCACCGCGAGGCCCTGGCGGTGCAGCTCCACGAAACGCCGGGCTGGGTGTCGCGGATCTTCCGGGCGATCGAGCGCTGGCCCGAGAACCTCGCCCTGTGGGAACAGTGGGAAGCGATCTACGCCGACGTCGAGAATCCCCGCGCTGCCGAGGCGGCCCGGCAATTCTACACCGACCGGCGTGCGGCCATGGATGCCGGGGCGGTCGTGCTGTGGCCCGAGGTCGAGGACCTCTACACCCTGATGCGCATGCGCGCCGAGAGCGGTCGCACCGCGTTCGAGCGCGAGAAGCAGAACGCGCCGGTGAACCCCGAGCTTTGCGAGTGGCCCGAGTCGTATTTCGACGCCTCGATCTGGTTCGACGAGTGGCCGCGCGACCTCGCCGTGCGCACGGTGGCCCTCGACCCGAGCAAGGGCAGCGACGCGCGGCGGGGCGACTATTCGGCGTTTGTCCTGTTGGGCGTGGACGCGCGGGGGATGGTCTACGTCGAGGCCGACCTGGCGCGGCGTCCCGTCGCGCAGATCGTGGCCGACGGCGCCGCGCTGGTCGAGCGGTTCCGGCCCGACGCCTTCGGCGTCGAGGTGAACCAGTTCCAGGAACTGTTGGCCGCCGAGTTCGAGGCCGAGTTCCAACGCCGGGGGATGCTCGGCGTGCGCCCGTGGCCCCTGGACAACCGGGTCAACAAGCTCGTGCGGATTCGGCGGCTCGGGCCGCTGCTTTCGGGCCGGCGTCTGCGGTTCAAGGCCGGCTCGGGCTCGACCCGGTTGCTGGTCGAACAGCTCCGCCAGTTTCCCGTGGCCGACCACGACGACGGCCCCGACGCCCTGGAGATGGCCGCGCGCCTGGCCGGCGACCTGCTGGCCGGCGCCGACGACGACGGCCTCGGCGGCCGGCTGCCGGCAGGATGAACGGCGGCGCGGCCCGAAATCCGAATCCCGAAACACGAGGCGCTTTCGAAACACGATCTCTCTCACGCGAAAGGCCGCTTTCATGAGCCCCGACCTCCGTGCCTTGCTCGAAGCGTTCGACGACCTCTACGGCCGCCTGGTGGATCCGGCCGACGCCTTGGCGGACATCGACGACGCGCGCTGGACGCCGCTTGGCGGCCTGGGTCGCGCCGCGGCGACGCCGGCCGTGCCCTACGCCACCGAGGCGCAACTCCGCGAGATCCGCGACCAGTGCCGGGCCCTGGCGGCCGCCAACGAGTTCGCCATCAACGGCCACGAAAACCGCATCTCGTTCATCGTGGGAACCGGCCATGCCTACCGCGTCACGCCCAAGCCGGGGTTCAACGGCCCGGCCATCGACCGGCTGGCCGTCGAGACCCAGGGCGTGCTCGACGAGTTCGTGCGGGCGAACCATTGGCGGCGCCGGCAGCAGGAGATCGTGCGCCGCCGCGACCGCGACGGCGAGGCCTTCCTGCGGTTCTTCACCGACCGCGACGGCACGACGCGGGTCCGCTTCGTCGAGCCCGACCAGGTCGCCACGCCGCCCGCGCGCGCCGCCGACCCGGCCGCGAGCTTCGGCATCCAGACCGATCCCGACGATGTCGAGACCGTGCTGGGCTACTGGATCGACGGGCGCTGGGTCGAGGCCGACGAGATCCAGCACCGCAAGGCGAACGTCGACGCCAACGTCAAGCGCGGGCTGCCTCTCTATTACCCGGTGCGCAAGAACCTCCAGCGAGCCGAGAAGCTGTTGCGCAACATGAGCGCGGTGGCCGGCATCCAGTCGGCGATCGCGATCATCCGGCGTCATGCGGGCGGGACGCGCTCGGGGGTCGAGCAACTGGTCCACGGCCAGGCCGACGCGGCCGTTGCCGGCACGGCCACGGGCCGGACGAACTACCTGCGCCGCTATCTGCCCGGCACCATCCTCGATGCCTTTGCCGGCACCGAGTACGAGTTCCCGGCGGCCGGCATCGACGCGGCAAGGTACGTGGCGGTGCTGCAAGCCGAGTTGCGGGCCATTGCCAGCCGGCTGGTGATGCCCGAGTTCATGCTCACCAGCGACGCCTCGAACGCCAATTACGCCTCGACCATGGTCGCCGAAGGTCCGGCGGTGCGGATGTTCCAGCGCTTGCAGCAGGAGATGATCGAGGAGGACCTCGAGGTCATGGGGCGCGTGGTGCGCAACGCGGTGGCCGCGGGGCGCCTGCCGGACGAGGCGCTTGCGGCGCTTTCGATCGACGGGCAGGCGCCGACGCTGGCCGTGCGCGATCGGCTGCGCGAGGCCCAGGCCGACCGGATCCTCGTCGAGTGCGGGGCGATGTCGGTCGAGACGATGGCGGCGCGGCACGGGCTCGATGCGCGGCGCGAGGCGCGGCGGGGCGGG
>JANLFZ010000672.1 GCA_024653385.1 Thermoguttaceae bacterium
GGGCTCAACCCGCCCGCCTCGACGGGCGGGTTGAGCCCGGAGGGAACGCTCGACGGCAATGTGCAGCAGTCGAACGACGTGGCAGACGACCCCGATAAGCGTGAGCGCTGGCGACTCATCGAGAGCAACAACGAGCAACAATGGGAACCCTTGATCGCACGCGAACCACGGCCGGCCAATCCGGTCCACGGGGGCCTCATGGAACAGGAACGGATCGCTCTGCGTCTCCCGTCCGAAGGCGAGGAGGCTGCGGGAGAATCGCAATACTTGGTGTTATTGGTTGAGCCGAAATCGGCTGCCGCACGAACCGAGGATACCTCTCCCGACGCCAAGCCGCCAACCCTCACCAACCACACCCATCGGATTGCCCAGATCGCAAGGCGCGTTGTTCAGAGGCTCAACCTAGAGCAGTACATTCAAGAGGCAGTGGTGCTGGCTGCCCAATGGCATGATCGTGGCAAGGACCGGGCGGTATGGCAGCGGGCGATACGCAACCCCAACCACGTCCCCGGCCAGGATACAACGATTCTGGCCAAGCCGGGCCAGAACGGCATGAACTGGCGATTGCTCGGGGGCTACCGCCACGAGTTTGGGTCGCTGTTGGAAGCGGAGCAGGATTCCGAGATCCGCAACCATCCCGAGAGGGACTTGATTCTTCATTTGATTGCGGCACACCACGGTCGCGGGAGGCCCCACTTCGAGCGCGACGCGTTCGACATCGAGAGATTCTCTACCGAGCAAAACGAGGCCACCGCACACGGGGTCATGCGCCGTTTCGAGCGATTGCAGCACCGGTTCGGCCGCTGGGGCCTGGCATGGCTGGAATCGCTCTTGCGATGCGCCGACGCCTTGGCATCTGAGTCACAAGAGGAACGGGACCGATGAACTCACCCGAACCGAGTTTTTCAGTCAACGTGGACGAGACCAATCCAGGCCAGTTCTACGCCTGCTGCGGCCTGCTCGAACTGGCCCACCGGCTTTGTAAGGACGCGCCGGCGGAAGCAAGGTTCCTCCCTGGACGGTTTGACTTGGTAGCGCCCGGACGCGACCAGTCGATCCTGGTTGATATCATGGACAAGCTGCGCAGCGCCGTGCTTTGCTGTGTAAGCGAGCGCGGGGATCGTGCCACTTATCCTGTGCGCTTTAGAGAACTCGCGATTACATTAGATTGGTGGCTTGATTCTTCCGGACGGAAAACCCCTTTAAAGCTCTGGGCCGGTCAGCAAACATCGCTTAGGATTGTGACCGACTTACGCCACGCAATCCGTCAGATCAATGTCGCCCAGCCCGGCGATCTTTTTGATGCGGGCATTCCTCTTACCGGTCGATTTGGTGTTGACCCCCGCGCGGCATGGAACGCGTTGGATACCGGGTTTTCCCCGAACGAACAGCAAATGCAGGTGGAGACATTTCCGGCAGTGGAGCTTCTCGCCGCCATTGGCCTGCAACGGTTTCGTCCGCATGCGCAACACGGCGGTTTCTGCTACGCAACCTGGAGTCACTACCTGGGCGTCGTCAGCGCCACGGCCGCAGTTGCCGGGGCCATTTCGGCCACCTTCCTCAAGCGGCGTCGCTTTGAGATCGTGAAGCGTGGCAGTTACCAAGGTTTCGATTACTCAATCCCCATAGGAGAGTAGACATGAGTGAGGCACAAACTCTGGAACGTTTTGATGACTGGCTCAGAGACGACAGCTGCGTCGCGGCCCTCGTCATGCGCCAGTGGCTCGTACCTGTCGAGGGCAAGGACGCGATCATCTTCCCACCCACCTACGCCAAGCCGGAACGCATGCGCGATGAGGACTGGACCGGCTACAACATCGACCGCTTCGACGACGGTACGTCCGTCTGCCTAGTCGACAGCGTCGGGTCCCAGGCGAACCGCATGGAACCTATCTTCAAACGTGAGCCATACAACAAGCTGGTGCCTCAAGTGATCATCAAGGCCAACGGCAAGCAGGTGAACCTCTTGGATGCAGGCCATCGTGCGGCGGACGCCATCGTGCGATTCTCCGGTCTGGCCGAGAAACTCGAGAACGCCTTTCGTGCGATACGCGACAACGGCGACGTAGGCCCCCTCGCGAAGATAGCCCCCACCTCGATCGTCTTCGGAAGTTGGGATTCCCGCGCCACGCAAGTCAAACTCCCTCGCATCGTCCGCTCGGTTGTCCGGGCCTACGATGTCCGGCCGTTGCACCGCTCCGCACAGTACATTCTTCCGCTTGATTACTCACCTTCCGCACCCCCTGGCGGAAGTTGATCTGGACAAAATGACATCGTCGCGGCATCCTTGGCGGCCTGGGGGAGGTGGAGTGGAGATTGGCCAAGGAGGGGCCACGCATGGATGCGAACGTTCGTTTCACTACGCAGAGCATTGGCGCCCTGCCGGTTATCGTAGATTACTTTGAGCGGTTGCACTTGAGCGCGATCGTCAACGAAGTCGTGCCCTGGGAAGGAGGGGTGCCGCTGGGCACGCTGACGGAGATCATGATCGCCAACCGGCTGCTGGCCCCCGATCCGATACAACGGCTCGGGG
>JANLFZ010000673.1 GCA_024653385.1 Thermoguttaceae bacterium
GGAGCCAGTCGCGCAAGCGACGCCGCCCGCCAAGCTCTCCGAGCCGGTAACGCTTGCCGAGACCTTCCACGCAAATGATGGGTCGATCGCTCACGGTCCCCTACACGACATCGACCACGATGCCTTCCATCCTGCGGAACACGTGGACGCCTATGAAGAACAATGCCGCGGTCAGGACCAGCGACAGGCCGAGCATCGCGCCGGGCGGTTCAGCTTCGCGAAACAGGGACCAGCGGAAGCCCTCGACCACCTGGGCCATGGGATTCAGCTCGTACAGCGTGCGGGCCCAGCCGGGCAACACGTGCGCGATGCTCGCCGTGGTGTAGGCCACCGGCGTGAGGTACATCCCGATGCGAATGAGCACCCCCTCGACCTGCGCGAAATCGCGGTACACGGCGCTCAGCGCGGCCAGCCATAACCCGACCGCCAGCGACGCGACGACCGCCCAGAGCACGAACAGGGGCAAGGCCAGCGCGGGCCAGCCCGGCGCCACGCCGTAGCAGGCCATCATCACCGCCAGCACGCCGAGCGTCACCACGAAATCGACCAAGCCCGAGAGCACCGCCGCAAGCGGCAAGATCAGCCGAGGAAAGTAGACCTTGGTCATCAGATGCTGGCCGTTGATCAGGCTGGCGCTCGATCGGCTCAGGGCGTTGGCGAACAAGAGCCAGGCCGCCATGCCGCAAAAGGTCGAGACCGGGTAGGGGACGCCCGGCACGCTGGGGGCTTCGCCCCGCATGAAGACCGCGAACACGGCGGCGAAAATGCCCGTCGTCAACAGCGGCTGTACCAGCACCCAGACCGGGCCCAGGAGCGTCTGCTTGTAGCGGACCGTCACGTCGCGGACCGTCAGCAGCCAAAGCAACTCGCGATAGCGCCACAAGTCGGCCAGGCCCACCGATTGCCAGCCCCGAGGCGGCTCGATGACCAGCACCGCTCCTTCGGCAGCGAGGTCGTCGCCCAAGGCCGGCGGTGTGGGCAGCGGGGTCGGTTCGAGGGTCGCGACCCGATCGCTCACGGCAGACAATTGCGCAGACTCCGTTCCCGTGGGTGGCTCCGCCTGGGGACTCCAGCGCAGCGTCAAGCGCCAAGGATGCCGGCCTGCGCGATCAACGCGCCTGGTGCGGGAGGCCGGCTTACGACGGCTGGGTCAACCAACGTGGAGCAACCCATTGTGATGTTGGGTCGCCAGGGCCGGGAATCGTGCACTCCTTGCACCTCAGGCGGAGCCGCTTCCACGACGAGTCGTCCGCCCGACGGCAGCTAGAGAGCATATCCTCCTGTATGCCCGGACCGCCAATATAAGACGGATCGGAAAGACGGTAAAGGCCGGTTTCAGCGTCCCACCGGCCGCAAGTCCATGTCCTCTCCGAAGTAGACCTCCCTGGCCTGGGGGTTGCTCAGGACCGCTTCGGGAGGGCCGTGACAGAGCACCTGGCCTTTGTTGATCACGTAGCTGCGGTCGGTGATCTGAAGTGTTTCGCGCACCTGATGGTCGGTGATGAGGATCGCGATCCCCTCGTCTCGGAGCCCGCGGATGATCGCTTGGATGCTGTCGATGGTCACCGGGTCAATGCCCGTGAACGGCTCGTCGAGGAGCATGATCTTCGGGTTGGAGACCAGCGCCCGGGCGATCTCCAAGCGCCGCCGTTCGCCGCCCGACAGCGACATGCCCAACGACTTGCGCAGGTGGGCGATGTTGAACTGCTCGAGCAGTTCGTCGCAGCGGCGCCGGCGCTGCCTGCGGTCCATGCCCAGGAGTTCCATGACCCCCAACAAATTGTCTTGCACCGAGAGCTTGCGGAAGACGCTCGACTCTTGGGCCAGATAGCCCATGCCCCCTTCGCGGGCGCGGCGGTACATGGGCCAGTCCGTCACATCGACGCCGCCGAGGATCACGGTGCCGGCATTGGCCTCGATCATCCCGCAGGTCATGCGGAAACTGGTCGTCTTGCCGGCACCGTTGGGGCCCAACAGACCGACGATTTCGCCGGGCTCGACCTCGAAACTCACGCCATCGACCACGCGGCGCCTGCCGTAGATCTTGACCAGTCCTTGGACTTCCAGCATGGTTCGATTCCTTTCGACCTGGATCGTCAAACGCGATTACCCGCCTGGGGCGACGGTTCCATCCAGGCCAACGAACGCCGTGCAAGACGCGTGGATCATCGAACGAAGCCCATCCGCGCGAAATTAGGGAAGAAGGGGAACGGGATTGGCAAGCCAGGCAATTTGTCCCAGGAGTGCGGCCAGTAGATGTACAAGGCCCGGCCGATCAACAGTTCTCGCGACACGTAGTGTTCGGGATGGCTGGGATCGGCAGGCCAAAGTCGGCTGTCCTTGCTGGCCGCGCTGTTGTCGCCCAGCATGAGGAACTGGTCCTTGTCGAGCTTGAAGTCGACGAACCGGCGCGATCCGAAGACGCTCCATTCGCCGGGTTCGGACAAGAACCCAAGGGGGCCCAGGTGGGCCGCCGCCGTCATGTCGAACTCCGGACCGCTGCCGAC
>JANLFZ010000674.1 GCA_024653385.1 Thermoguttaceae bacterium
GGATGGGAAGAATCCTTCCCCTCGGACATTGCGGGAATCGCGGACAGATTTCCGAGGTTCTGGCCGGCGACTCGCGTCGTTCGTTTTACCCTGAGTACGGGCTGCCGGCCAAGCTCTTTCGGTCGGTCTTGATTGCGCGCGGGGTTCCACAAGGCGGTTTCACGATGTATCCTGCATCCGATCGTGGCCGTTCACAGGCTGGGGACCGTCTCGTTTTTCGGCCCCTGGCGGACCAAGAACCGCGCCGATGAACGGGGTTGCATGCGTTGCCAAGGGAGAGCCGCCATGGAGATTCTGCCTCGCTTCTTGTGGGCCCGCCCAGACGTGAGTTCCGGCCGGCGGGCTTGGACGATCCTGGGGACCGTGCTGGCGAGCCTGGCCGCGGCTGGCCCCGCGTGGTGCGCCGGCGATCCGGCGCGGCCGAACTTCGTGATTGTCTTTGCCGACGACCAGGGCTACGGCGATCTGGGTTGTTACGGCTCGAACGTGCCCACGCCCCATCTCGATCGGATGGCGGCCGAGGGGACGCGATTCACGAGTTTCTGCGTGGCCCAAGCGGTCTGCTCGGCCTCGCGCACGGCGTTGTTGACGGGGTGCTATCCGAACCGCGTGGGCATTCTGGGCGCGCTGGGGCCGAACGCGCGCCATGGAATCCACGATGACGAGTGGACCTTGGCCGAGGTCGTCAAAAAGCGGGGCTATGCCACGGCGGTCTACGGCAAGTGGCATCTGGGACACCATCCCCAGTTTCTGCCGTTGCGGCACGGGTTCGACGAGTACTTCGGCCTGCCGTACTCGAACGACATGTGGCCGAAGCATCCCACGGCCGGCAAGAGCTACCCGCCGCTGCCCCTGATCGAGGGCGAGAAGACCGTCCAGACCATGCCCGACCAGAATCGGCTGACCACCTGGTACACCGAGCGGGCGGTGCGGTTCATCGAGCAGAACCGCGACCGGCCGTTCTTGCTCTATGTGCCGCACTCGATGCCGCACGTGCCGCTTCACGTGTCGGAGCGGTTCCGCGGCAAGTCGCCGCGCGGGCTGTACGGCGACGTGACGATGGAGATCGACTGGTCGGTGGGCGAGATCCTCGCCGCGCTTCGGCGATGCGACCTCGACCGGAACACCCTGGTGATCTATACGTCGGACAACGGCCCGTGGCTCTCCTACGGCGATCACGCCGGCTCCGCGGGGCCGTTGCGCGAGGGCAAGGGCACGACGTTCGAGGGCGGGGTGCGCGTGCCATGCCTGATGCGGTGGCCGGGCAGGATTCCCGCGGGCCGGGTATGCCGCGAGTTGGCCGCCACGATCGACATCCTGCCGACCATCGCCCGGCTCGTCGGCGTGGCGCTGCCGCCTGAACGCCCGATCGACGGCAAGGATATCTGGCCGCTGATTTCCGGCCAGCCGGGCGCCAAATGCCCGCACGAGGCGTACTACTATTACTGGGACCGCGAACTTCAGGCGATCCGCAGCGGCCCGTGGAAACTGCACTTTCCCCACGCCTATCGAAGTCTCAAGCAGTCGCCCGGCACTGACGGGCAGCCGGGCCCCTATGTGCAGAAACAGATCGGACTGGCGCTATTCAACCTGGACCTCGACGTGGGCGAAGCGCATGACGTGGCGGCCGAACATCCCGAGGTCGTCAAGCGCTTGGAAGCCTTGGCCGAACAAGCCCGGGCGGAGTTGGGCGACTCGCGCACCGGGCGCAAGGGCAAGGGCGTGCGTTCGGCCGGCCAGTTGGCCAAGTGACGAGGCGTCGACGAACGATGGCGGCCTCCGTTGGGCGTACCCGGCGGAGGCAGGTATTGTGGCGAGCGTTTGCGTGATTGTCAAGTGAATCGCCTTCTTTTTCGATCAAAGCCAGCCCCGTTCCCTGCAAAACGAGGGAACCCCCGTTGCACAAGTCTGGGTTCCTGCTATGCTACGCTACACGACCGGTGGCCATTGGGGTCACCCTGGGAACTGCGGTTTGCTTCCGCACGGCCCTGTGTTTCCGAGAAGGCGGCGTCGCGCGTGCGGGCCGCGAGTAGGAGTGAGTGTTCGATGTCGAAGAAATTGTTTGTTGGTGGCTTGAACTGGAAGACAACCGATGAGGGCCTGCGCCAGGCGTTCGAGCGGTTTGGCGAGATCACCGAGGCCAAGGTGATCACGGACCGCGAGACCGGTCGCTCCCGTGGTTTCGGGTTCGTCACCTTCGTCCAGGACGACAGCGCCACCAGCGCGATCACTGAGATGGACGGCTCCCAACTGGAGGGCCGCACCATCAAGGTCAATCAGGCCGAAGAGCGGCCTCGAAGTGGCGGCGGCGGCCGCGGCGGATACGGCGGGGGCGGTGGCCGCGGCGGCCGCTCGGGCGGCTACCGAGGGTGACCCCGTGTTTCGAACTCGCGGCGGGCAACGCCCCGCCGCGTTCGTTTTCTTGCGCGTTTTGCGGCGCCGCGCCTTGGACCTGCCGCCGTGCCCCGGCGGCAGGTCGTTCCGCGG
>JANLFZ010000675.1 GCA_024653385.1 Thermoguttaceae bacterium
CGGAGATGGGCGTGCGCGTGCGGTTCCTGGCCGACAACGCCCCGCCCGGGGCCGAGACCGGCGCCGTGCCCGACAAGGTCGCCGTACCCACCGGGGCCGTGCAGTCGAGCGAGGGGGGGAGTTTTGTCTGGGTGGTGCGCGACGACCTGGCCGAACGCCGCGCGGTCGACGTGGGTGGGGACTCGGGCGGGCGGACCGAGATTACCCGCGGCGTCCAGCCCGGCGACCTCGTCGTGGTCCGCGGCGCCGAAAAGCTCTCCGGCGATCGCGCCCGGGTCCGGCTTGTGGAGTGACCCGGCCGTGAGCGCCAGTTCCCCACCGATCATCGAACTTCGCCGCGTGTGGAAGGTCTACCACAAGGGCGACGCCGAAATCCATCCGCTGGAGGACATCAGCCTGGCGATCGACGCCGGCGATTTCGTGGCGCTGATGGGGCCTTCGGGTTCGGGCAAGACGACGCTGTTGAACCTGCTCGGGGGCCTCGACACGCCGAGTTCGGGCGAGGTGATCGTGTGTGGCCAGAACCTCGGCGAGCTGGGACCGCGCGAGCTGGCCCGGTGGCGCGCCGACCACGTGGCCTATGTCTTCCAGGCGTACAACCTGCTGCCGGTGCTGACCGCGTACCAGAACGTCGAGCTGCCGCTGCTGTTGGCGCCGCTTTCGCGCCGCCAGCGGCGCGAGCATGCGCGCAAGGCGCTGGAGATCGTCGGCCTGGCCGACCGCATGAACCATCGGCCCGACGAGCTGTCGGGCGGGCAGGAGCAGCGCGTGGCGATTGCGCGGGCGCTGGCCTCGGACCCCGAGATCCTGCTGGCGGACGAGCCGACGGGCGACCTCGATGCGCACTCGGCCGAGGAGATCATGGCCCTGTTGGTTGCCCTGAACCGCGATTTCGGCAAGACCGTGATCGTGGTCACGCATGACCCCAAGGTGGCCCGCGCGGCCCACCGCCAGTTGCACCTCGAAAAGGGCGTGCTGGCCCGCGACATCGACACGGGCGGCGGACGGACGTGACCCCATGCGGCTGTTGCTGTTGAACTTGTGGCGCAAGCCGCTCCGGACGCTCTTGACGGTGTTCGGCGTGGGGGTGGCGCTGTTCTTGTTCTGCTTCCTCGAGGCCGTGCTGACGGCCTTCAACGCGGGCGTGAACATGTCCGATGCCTCGCGCCTGGTGGTGCAGCACAAAGAGTCGATCATGTTCGAGCTGCCGTCCTCGTACCGCGCGCGGATCGAGCAGATCGAGGGCGTGACCGGCGTCGCCAGCGCCTCGTGGATCGGCGCGCTGTCGCAAGAGCCCGGCCCCGACGGCAAGAAACGCGAGGAGTTCTTCGCGCAATTCGCCACCGAGATCGACCGCTATCTGGCGCTGTATCCCGAGGTCAAGGTTCCCCCCGACCAGCTCCGCGACCTCATGAACGACCAGATGGGCTGCCTGCTGGGGGCGAAGATCGCCGAGCGGTTGCGCAAGAAGATCGGCGACCGGCTCGTGCTGCGCAGCACCATCTGGGCGCAGAAGAACGGCTCGTCGCTGTGGGAATTCAACGTCCGGGCGATCTATACGACCGACTCGCCCACGTTCGACCAGACGATCATGGTGTTCCACCACAAGCGGTTCGACGAGGCGCGGCAATTCGGCCAGGGCTACACGGGCCTGTACCTGGTCAGCATTGCCGACCCGAACCGCTCGACCGAGATCGCCGCCGCCATCGACGCGCGCTTCGCGAACAGCCCCTTCGAAACGCGGACCATGACCGAAAAGGCGTTCAACATCCAATTCGTCGGCATGATCGGCAATTTCCAGTTGTTGTTGCGCTCGATCGGCAGCGCCATCGTGCTGACGATGCTCTTGGTCTCGGCCAACACGATGATGATGAGCGCGCGGGAACGCACGCGCGAGATGGGAATCCTCAAGGCGATCGGCTTCACCGACGGCCACGTGTTCGCGCTGTTGATCGGCGAGGCCATGGCCATGGCGCTCTTGGGGGCGCTGGCGGGCGTGGGGCTGGCCTGGCTCTTGGCCAACGTGATCCAGTACAACCCCAAGCCCGACTTCTTCCCCGTGTTCTACCTGCCGGGCCGGTCGATGCTCGCGGCGACGGGCCTGGCGGCGCTGACCGGGTTGGCCAGCGGCATCGTTCCCGCCGTGGCCGGCATGCGGCTGAAGGCGACGGAGGCGCTGCGCAGCGTCTGAGCATGGCCATTCCCTATATCTACAGCCTGCGAAGCGTTGCCGTGCGCAAGGCATCCTCGGCGATGGCCGTCGGCGGCATCGCGCTGGTCGTGGTGGTCTTCGTCACGTTATTGTCGCTGGCGGCGGGCTTCCGCCGCGTGGTCGAGGCGTCGGGCAGCCCGCAAAACGTGATCGTCCTGCGCAAGGGGGCCGACGCCGAACTCCAGAGCCAGGTGACGCGCGAGACGGCGCGCGTCGTCGCCGAGCTGCCGCTGGTGGCCGAGCGGGACGGCCGAAAACT
>JANLFZ010000676.1:0-902 GCA_024653385.1 Thermoguttaceae bacterium
CCGGCTGCGGGAGTGGAATCACGCTTTCGACCCGCGCCCTTGGGACGAGGCGCAGCTCAAGCCGCAATTCGACGACCTCGCCGCCATCGAATGGAAAACCTTCACGGACAACTTCCTCTGCCTCTACGCGGCCAACAACTGGAAAATGGACTGGTTCAACGACCAGCAGTGGAAGAACATCACCGCCAACCTGCGCCTAAGCGCCAAAGCCGCGAAGGTCGGCCGCTGCGTCGGCCTGGTGTTCGATCCGGAGCCGTACGGCGACAACCCGTGGGCTTATCCTGGGCTCCACAAGGATCGGAGCTTCGCCGAGGTCGAGGCCCAGGTCCACCGGCGCGGCGCGGAGTTCATGGCCGCGATCCAGACGGAACTGCCGAACGTGCGATTACTGACCTTCTTTCATCAAAGCCTGTTCTCCGAACTGCTCGACAACCCGGACATCCGGGACCGTCAAACGCGATTGTCGCGGCATCACTGGGGCCTGCTCTCGGCGTTTTGGAATGGCGTTTTGGAGGCCGCCGGGCCGAACGCGCGGGTCATCGACGGGTACGAGTTGGCGTACTACTTCACCAACCGCGAGCAATTCTTCCGCGCGTATCATACGATCAAGCACCGATCGCTCAGCCTTGTGCCGCCGCACCTTCGCGCCAAGCACGCGGCCACCGTCCAAGCCGGCATGGCGCTCTACATGGACCAGGTGCTCAACCTGCGCCAGCCTTCCGAACGCTACCTCAGCCACTACTTGACGCCCGCCGAGCGGTTGCGTTTCTTCGAGCACAACGTTTACTATGCGCTTTCGACGTGCGACGAGTACGTCTGGTGCTACAGCGAGCGCATGAACTGGTGGCAGAACAAGGTGCCCGACGGGGCCGAGGCCGCGATCCGTTCCGCTCGGAAGAAGC
>JANLFZ010000676.1:934-2451 GCA_024653385.1 Thermoguttaceae bacterium
TGGGGTTCGACATCGCCGACTTCATTGCCGCAGGCCAGAAGAAGATGACGGAAGCGGCCAAGAAGCAATGACCCGGCAAGGGTAACCGTTGATGGGGACGGTCCCAATGTCCGCGGCGAAGGAGCGCGAAAATGGGACGGTCCCCTTCCGGCGTTAAGCGGACCCACGCTAGTCGCGCAGTTCCTTGATGTACACGTTCTTGAACTGGAGCAGGCTCGGCGGGCTGACCCATTGGCCGTTGCGCAGTGCCCCGTGGTGCTGGAATCCGATCGGACCACGCGGCGCGACGCCCGGCAGCCGGGCCTTGTCGATGACCGTCTTGCCGTTGAGCACGACGCTCACCACCTCGCCGCGCATCGTGATCTCGAAACGGTTCCACCGGCCTACCGGGTTATCGGCCTGGGTGCGCGGGGTGACGGCGGCGCGGACCTCGGGCGGCATCTTCGGATCGGTGCGGTATCCATAGAACTCGCCCGAGCCGATCGGCCAGCACCAGATATTCACCTGGTTCTTGCCCGATCCCCTGAGCATCACGCCCGAGTCGGAATCGGGCAGCGCGAACCGGTGCTCTTTGCCGTGGATGTCGCGGGCGTGCGTGCCGTCGGGGAGGATGTAGAATACCCGCGGGTTGACATAGGGCGTCTCCTTGATTCGCCAATCGACCCGCAGCACGAAGTCGCCGAACTCGCGCTGGGACCAGAGGCTCTTGTCGCCCTTGGCCTCGCTTTGGGCGTCGTAGTCGATCGCGCCGTCCACGACCTTCCAGTGCCCGCCGTCGCCCTCGGGCACCTTCCAGCCGCTGAAATCCTTGCCGTTGAATAGCGATACGAAGCCCTCGGGCGGCTCGTTGTCGGCGGCCGGTGCGGTCCGCACCGTGCCTGGCAACATCGCACCAAGCGCCAGAACGCAAAGAGCCCTGCAAATCGTGGTGAAGTACTTCATCGTGGAATCTCCCGTGGCAAGAGGAACGCCGCACGACCGCTTGGTATCTTGCGCGATCCAGGCCGCCCGGGTCAACCATGGGGGCTCGCACGGTGCGTCTGGCCTGGTCCGATGGCTTCGGCTATCTTGCCGCGGAGGCCACGATCGCCAAAAGCCCCGCCACGGCCAGCACCACGATGCCGACCACCGCGAGCACCTTGCCGACGGAGAGGGGAGCGGTACCGGTGGCGCGACCGGTCTGGCCGTTGGCGAGGAAACGGAACACCCGATCGCGGTAGCGGTAGGCGAGGATCCACACCGGCAGCAGGACGGGCTCGCTCGACATCCCCTCGATGAGCACATTGACGTGGAGATTGCGCGACCGGCCGGGAACATAGGCCGCGCAGGCGTCCGACTCGTTCTGAGCCAAGCCCTGGCGCGCCAGCGGGCGGGCGTATTTTCTCGGCAGCGCGAATTGCTCGACCGTCACGTTGTCCAGGTCCACCTCTTCCGGGGCGAGAGCGTCTTCGCGTCGGGCCCGGCGACCATGTCGACCGATCCACAGAAAGGGCAGCGAAGCCCCTGGGCGCTGGCAT
>JANLFZ010000677.1 GCA_024653385.1 Thermoguttaceae bacterium
CATAGAGATGCGCCAAGGCCACCAGACTCATGTGGTGATGCCAGCTCGTCCACGAACGGGCCTCGTAGTCCGCCATTCCCAATTGCCCCTTGCCGTCTTCCAGTTCCTCGACGCGCCACCGCACGCCCATGACCAGGGCCATCGTCTTCAGGGGAACGTCGGCTTCGGCGTTGGAGACGTAGTACTTCAGCTCGGGCTTGGGCTCCAGCGAGCGGCGGATCAAAAGCCAGAGTGGAGGACCGGCGTGGCGATGACGCACACTCCACACCCGCAGCCGGGCGAACGCGAACGCCAGCGGCCCCTTGGCTCCGTCGCGGAGTTGGATTACGCGCCACGCCCACGCTCTCGGTCCCGCGTTTGACGAAGCCCGAGCTGTCGAGCACGCCCACCGTGCCGATCGGCCACTGGGGCGCCGTGGGCACAAACTCCTCGTGAAACACCGCCTGGATTTCTTGCTCGACTGCCTGGCCTCCCAAGGAGAGACGGTCACAAACCGCTGCCAAGCCAAGGCCACGCTTTGCGCGATCTGGGGCTGGTCCTCCGACGGCCCGCCAAAGCAGAAAGCCATCGGCTCCGCGCTCTTGCGACCGTCGGCCAGAAGCAGTCCGCGGAGATATTCCAGGGAATGCTCTTGAAGCTCGCGTCGTCCAAACCAGGGGGCGAAACGCGCGCGCAACTTTAGCAACCGTGCTGCCGCAGCGCGCCGTTCGACCGCATCCATGAGCAAGTCCTCCTTGCCGACTTCCATGAACTGTCGAACTGGCCAGCTCGATCAACCATCCTTCCTTTATGCCTCACCAATCCGAAATCTCCAATACCGAAGTGATGCTGTAGAATTGGCAACGGCGGGCAAGGGAGGGACGTTTCGATTACAGCGCGTGACACCCGATTCCGTCACTTCACAGGCTCGACTTGGAGGATGACCGCGGTTTGTGCCGGCACTTCCCACCGCACGGTTTTCCCGTATGCAAGCTGTACGCTGCGTCCGTCCGCCGGATAGGTCTGCCTCACCTGAAAGGTGCCTTGGCCCACCAGTCCGATGGCCTCGTCGGTGAGCGCAAAGTCGCCGGGAATGGCATTCTTGTTGGGGTTGAAGAGAAAGACCAGCCCGCGGTCGCCGCAGATATGGGCGGAGCCGTCGACTTTGCCGGCGGCGGGCCAATTGGGCAGGTCCTTGCGGACCTGGAGGTAGCGGATATTCTTCCGGCCCCAATCGAGCCACTTGCGGATCTCGGCCTTATCGGCTGCCGGAATCCCGGTTTTCGTCGGCAGGTAATAGAGCTGGTTGGGCGACGACGACAGGGCGCTCAGAAGAATGTAGTCGAACTCCCCTTGCGGCCAGTTGGGCTTCTCGTTCCGGTTGGCTCGGCTAGGGAAGAGCAAGGGTTGGTCGAGGTAGTGCGGAAAGAAATCGCGGTGGACCCGCACCCGGGACCACGTGCGGATCGCGTCACCGGCGGCCAGGTTGGAGCTTCCGGTGCCCGTTTCCAGCAGGGTAAAGCAGGCGTCCACGTTCCTTAGCGACCAGACGCCCAAGTCCATGGGCGGCCGGCACATGAAGATGTACATGTGTGGATACTGCCGGCGGACCTCGGCGATCCATCGGGCCAGGGCCCGCTGGCAGGCGTAGTTCGAATCGCCCGGCAGGTGATCATGCTGATCCGAGGCACAATCGACCGGGATGATCGAGGTGAACCAGCCCCCATCGCCGAAGAAGCTGCCGTCCATGGCCCAGGCGTCATAATAGCCCGTGGCCAGGCCGGCCGCGTTGATCCGCAAGATCCACTCGAAGAACGGCCGGTTGGCCAGGCAGTTGGCCTGGGCCGCCTGGATGATGGCCGGCTTGCTCGCCGGATTGGCCAGCGTGAGCCGCCACTCCGGCTTGTCGGGGCGGAACGGCCTGCCCAACGGCGACCAGGGATGCGTGTTGTTCATGGTGGGCCACATGACCACTTTGACTCCGACCTTGCGGGCGTGTTCGAGGAATTTCTTGACGAAGGGGCCGATCTGGTACGGCTGTTCGTCGACCAGCGCGTTCATTTTCTCGGTCTCTCCGCCCCAGGGATGGGAATCGGAGATCCAGTCGATGCCGCACTCGGCCACGAAGTCCAGCGATTTCATGTCGGCTTCCACGGCCGCTTCGGAAGCATACGTGTGCTGTTCCATTTCGCAGTGCCAGCCGCAGGCCATGGGCACGAGCCCAAACCGGGGCGGTCCGAGAATCGCCGAAGTCATCGCCACCATGGCCTCGGACTCCGACGCCAGCGGCTGATCTTTCTCCTCCCGATCGCCTGCTTTCCGGCGGTAAACCCCGAAATAGACCGGCTCGCACGCCAGCCGCTCCCCGGCGGTAACCTTCAGACTCGGCGCATAGGTCAACACGACCTGCCGGCCCGCGGCGCTAGAGGCGTCGAACGGCATTTCCA
>JANLFZ010000678.1 GCA_024653385.1 Thermoguttaceae bacterium
CTCGCCATTTTCTGCAATACCAATTCCGCCGAAAAAGCGCAACATCAAAAAGCGCAAGCGAGGCAGTGTATCGCGCGAGCGAGGGGAAAATGGTATCGCGGGCCTCGCCGGCGTGGCCCAAGACAGCCATTACGCAGAGTTGTTCCCGCAGGCGAGGCGGAGTGCCCATGCGCCCTCGCTGGCGCTAAGCGTTAGTGTGCCTGGCTCCCCAAAATGTCCCATTCGCTTCGCGGCTTGTGGCCGACAGTTGCCTCCCGCTTGATCGATCGCCTGACGCGATGCGCTGGTTGGCTGCTCGTCGCCCAGATGCTACTGATCCTTCTTGTCATGTTGATGAGCACCTTCGGGACGGTCCGCTTCGAGCCTGACAGCGCGGGTTACATCGACGCGGGCCGCCAACCGTGGCGCGATATGCTCGTCGGCCCCAGAACGCTTGCCTATCCGCTGCTGCTGCGGGTGGTAGCCGGCGTGTCGCCTGAGTTCGGCTTGGTTCCGTATCTCCAATTGGCCATCCACTGCCTAGCGGTCGGCTTCTTCTACCTCGCACTTGGCCGATTTGGGGCTTCGCCGGGACATGCCCTGGCCGCCGCCTCGGGGCTGCTATGGAGCGTGCTTCCCGACGCGGACGTCTCGTCGGTGATGGCCGACTCTCTGGGCCGCTCCTTGGCCGTTCTCACCGTCGGGCTGCTCCTCTGGCTTGCGGCCAATCCCAAGTCGGCGCTCGGCTGGGCGGGCCTCACTGCAAGCGTGGCCCTGAGCTACCACGCGCGCCCGGCCTACCTGTTCCTCGTGCCGCTGGCGCCGGCCTTGGGCCTCGCGTTGCTCCGCATCCACAATGCCTGTCGGCGGCAGACGCTGAATTGGACGCGACACGTGGCCCTGCTTGGTATCGTCGCTGTGTGCCCCCTGGCGGCCTATTGCACGATGCGGCTGGCGCTGGTGGGACAGTTCGGGTTGGTGTCGTTCGGCGGATACGGACTGGCCGGAATCGCCGTGGAGCTTCTCGACGGGCCTACCGCGGAAGCGCTCGAACCCGAGGACCTCCGCCCTTTGGCCCACGAAATCCTCCGTCGGCGGGACGATCGGGGTATCAAGCCGGCGTTTGAGCCCAGCGGGCGGCTCGACGTCGATCGTTTCCTCCACAACTCGGATGTGAACATCCACGCGCTCGCCTTGCCTGCCGTGGCGCGCCTGAGCGGCTCGGAGTCCGATACCCAAGATCCTCTGGCGGTGAACACGACCCTAAATCGCTTCGCCCGGGCGGTCATCGCGGCAAAGAAGCACAACTATGCCCGCTTGGTGGCTGGCAGTTTTCGCGCAGGGTTCCGACTCCTCCCCGTCGCCATGTACGTGTTGCGATACCTGCTGGCGGCGGGAGCCCTCCTTTGCCTCGTGCGAATCCTCGTGCGGCCCGGCCCGCCGCGAGCCGATGCGGGTCAGCCCTCGGCATCGTACACCGCACAAACGCTCGTCTTGGTGTGCGTCGCGTACCTTTCCGCCAAACTGCTCCTGGTGGCGGCGGTTGCGGCTCCCCTGCTGCGTTACGTTGGCGCGGCCGCGGTGTTCCTGCCCGCGGTCCTGGCGTTCTGGATCTACCGGGAGTTCGAGTTGATTGCGAACGTTTCTCCAGCGCGACCGCCAACAGAACCGCCCCCTGAACGCCCATGAGCGCGCCCGCTGGCTCCGCCGTTTCGAACTCGACTGACGCCCGGCCGCCGCGCCCCGCGCAGGAAGCCGCCGCGCCGCGGCCCGGGACGTACCTCCGACGCCTCGCCGAGCGCCGCGCGGCCGAGGCGGTGCGCCGGCAGATCGGCTACGGCCTCGTCCTGGGCTGGGTCCTCACGCTGGTCGCGGGATTCATCTACGTCTGCGTTCCCAGCCGCGTCGATTGGCTCTGGGGCGCCCTGGTGGTCGTGGGCTGGCTCCACCTGGCAGCGGCCGTGGTGTTGCCGCAGATGCTTGCCTGGCCCGAGCGCCTCTGGACGGCTCTGGCCCGGCTGCTCGGCGGGCTGGTCATGGCGGCGCTATTAACGACGGTCTACTATCTGATGTTCTGGCCGGCTGGGCTATTCCGGCGGCGACGCGGCACGCATCCGTTCCATTGGTGGAGTGAGGCCGCCCCGAGGGTCGAGCCCGGCTGGGAGAAGATCGACCTGGTCGAACCAGGGTTCGGGACCACCGATGTCCGGCGGCGGAGCATGCCGGTGCTCCTCGGCAGCGTGATTGCCCATTTCTTCCGCCGCAGCCACTACCTGGTGCTGCCGATTCTGATCGTGCTCTTGCTTTTGGGGCTGGCCCTCTTCTTCGTCCAGGGCTCGGCACTGGCACCGTTCATTTACACGCTCTTCTGACCGCTGGATCGCTTCGAGCGAGCGTCGCCTCTTGCGCACCGGATGCGCTTGCGTATTGCCGACCAAGAAAGC
>JANLFZ010000066.1:0-336 GCA_024653385.1 Thermoguttaceae bacterium
TTTGCATCAGGTCGTATGCCGTCAGCTCGCACAGAAGCTCCGTCACCTTGGCGTGCAAGTCGGGGTCCAGTCGCGGCTCGACTTCTTTCATCAAGGCCACGAGGCGGCGCTCCTGGGCCTTCAGCTCCGCTTCGTCGATCTTGCCGTCGGCCACGGCCGCCAGGAACGTGTCGAGCCGCTTGGCGTGCTCGGCGATCATCGGCTGGTCGGTCTCATCGTCGAGCCAGCTCAGCGCCGGCTTTGCCGCGGTGGTCTTGGCATTCTTCTTCGCCATCGGATGGATCTCCAGGATCTTCGGAACCCCTCACCCCCGGTCCCTCTCTCGCAAGGGGAAAG
>JANLFZ010000066.1:346-3695 GCA_024653385.1 Thermoguttaceae bacterium
CGGATCGCCACGAGGCGTTCCTGAAGCCGGGTGCGACCTTCGGGCTCAGTCACGCGCTGGCGCCATTCGTCCGGCAGGAAACTCGTTTGGGTACACTCGAGCACGGCGGCCAGTTCCTGCAATTCCTTTTCCAAACCTTGGGCGGAGGGGATGAACTCGGCAAGCGCCTTGTCCAGATCGGGCCGAGTCACCTCGGCGCGGCCGGCCGAGAGCGCCTCCCGGCGGGCCGAGAGCATGATGCTCTCGATGTCGGCCCCGGTCAGACGCCGCTCTGCCGTCACGCGGGGAACGGCATCGGCGGCCAGCGGGATCCGGTTCTTGCGGGCCATCGCCTCGAACATGGCGCGGATGTCATCCTCCAATCGCGGGTACAAGAGCGGGATGTGGACCTCGGCCCGACCTTGACGCTTCAGGTCGATCGGCAAGAGGTCGGGACGCGAGGTGAGCAGCATCCAGATGATCTTGCCGCGGTAGCGGGTGTTGCCCATCTGGGCCGCGATCATCGAGAAGACCCGGGCCGACGTGCCCGAGTCGCCCTCCGACTGCCGGTTGCCCAGGGCCGCGTCGGCCTCGTCGACGATCACCACGACCGGCCCGAGCGAGCGGAGCACCGAAAGCACCTGCTGGAGATTGCCCTCGGTCTCGCCGACATACTTCGAGCGGAAGTTCTTCAGCACCAGGCAGGGGATGCCGATCGACCCGGCATAGGCCTCGGCAAGAAAGGTCTTGCCGGTGCCCACCGGCCCGCACACCAGGTAGCCCATCGGCGCCGTGTCCAGTTGGCCCCGGGTGAGCCGCTCGGCGTCTTCGCGGAGCCGGCGTTTGGCCTCCGGGTAGCCCACGACGAGGTCGAGGTTGTGCTTGGGCTCGACGAACTCGACCAACCCGCGGCACTGCCGCTCGATCATGGCCTTCTTCAATCGGCGGAAGCGCCGGGCATCGAGGCGCAGCTCGGGACGCGCGGCCTGCGAGAGAAGCACATTCAAATCGACCAGGCTCAACCCGTTGGACATCTCGGCCAACTGGTCGAGCGAGAAATCGGTGCGCCGGGCGAGGTCCTCTCCCTGCACCGCCTGCTGGATGAAGCGGCGGCGCTCGTCTCCGTCGGGCAAGGGCACCTCGATCGTTCCGACGTGCGGGCTTTCGACCAGGCGTTCGTTCACCTCGGCCATGCGGTCGGCCACGAGGCAAAAGGCCATGTTCACCCGTTTGATGTGCGGGTTCTGGGCCCAGTGGAGCAACTGAACCACCCGCGCGGCATGGCCTCGGGCCAGCGCATCGAGCCCGCCGGCCGGCACGAGGTATTGGGCGTATTCGAAGACCACGGCCACGCTCTTGCGGGCCGCCGCCTCGTCGATCAGGGTGCGTTCGACGAAGGCGTCCAACAGTGCCAGCACGCGGTCGGGATCGCGCGGCCACGTGGCGGGGTCGCCCCATCGCGAGGACAGGTGCTGGAGCATGGCGCGGTGCCGCTCGGCGTCGGCCCCGGCCAGGGCCCGCAATCCCCGGCCCACGTCGTAGCTCAAGACGATGTCCCATCGCCCGAACAGGCGCGTGCCGAGAAACTCGGCCAGCCCGCAGTAGCTCTCCTTCGCCTCCGACGTCCCGAACGGGCCCTCCTTGCCTTCGGCGGGCGGCGGCGCGCACCGCACCAGATCGTGGACGTTCCCGTGAAGCAGGAACATCGACGTCGTGCCCGAGTAGTATTGCTCGGCAAGCTCGTGGGACCATGCGGGAAACCACGAGGGCAAGGTCCCGCCGGGGCCGGCCGGCACGCCCACGGGTTCCGTCTCGGCGCGGGTGGGCTGGCTCACTGCGACTGCTTCTCCTCGAGCGGCTCAGCGGGGCCGAGTTCCTTTTGGGCCTCGGGCACTCCGGCGGTGGCGGGCGTGACCAGGCCCGCCTGGATCTCGAACTCGCGCAGGGCCTGCTCCGCCAAGGCCGATTCCATGGCCTTCTCCCGCTGGATGTCGACGATCCCCTCGCTCGACAAGTCGGCGGCCACCCGCGCCTTGGCGCGGTTGAGGCTGATCTTGTCCTGGATCACCTGCTCGATCTGGCCGAAGTCGGTGGTTACATCGAAATTGAATTGGGTGGCCAGTTGGGCCATTTCGGCCTCGGCCTTGCTCATCTTCAACTCGGCGTCGTACTTGGCGATCTTGTTGCGGACCTCGCCGATCTTCTGCGCGGCGTGCTTGATCTTCGTCACGTTGTTGTTGTATGCCGTTTCGTGCATCTGGAGCTGGCCTTCGTTCTCGCTCAGCTCCTGCCTGGCCCGCTGCAGTTCCAGGGCGAACCGCGCGGCGGTCTCGCGGTCGCCGCTCTGGAGGTAGCTCTTGACCTGGGCCTCGAGCCTCGCCACGTGCTGCCGATCGTTGGCCACTTGCCGGCTGACACGCTCGACCAGGGCCCGGTACTGCTCGAGCCCCTCGCGGCCCTCTTTCAACTGGGCCACGGCCTGGTCGTACTCGTATTGCATTTGGGCAATGGGATCGGCGGTCCAGAAGAAGTTGGCGACTTTGTTGATCTGGGCCATGAGCGATCGCCACAGTTTGCCGAAGATCATCGGCGCACCTCTCCTTCGTGAGGGACAAGTCAGCCTGGGACCGCACCCGAGGACGGGACGCAACCCTATCCCGAACCAACGCCGTCCATTTGCGCAAGTCGGCGCCGCGTTGTCAACCGCCCCTCGCGGGTAGGGTGCTGGGGGATCGCGGGGGCTACGCAGCGGCGGGTTGAGGAGGCCGTCCGCTGCGGACCGCCTCGAGCCGCTCGGCTTGGGAGCGGATGCGCGCCGTCTGAAGTTCCACCTCGCGGCGTTCGAGGGCCTCTTCGCGCTCGAGCAGTGCCGCGCAGAGCCGCTCGAGTTCCTCCTGGCGACGGACCGCCCAACGCTCCAACTCCTCGCGCTGACGGACGAGTCGCTGGTGCTGTTCAGCCAACTGGTCGCAAAGGGCGGCCAATTCCTCGCGCCGGCGGGCCAGGTCTTCCTGCTCTTCCCGGTATTGGCCCGCCAGTGCGGCGCGCAGCTCGTCCATCGCCCGGCTCCTCTCGGGAGGCGTTTCTCCGGCCGACAGCCGGGCGGTCAACTCCTCGGCCACCAGGCGGTTCTCGAGGGTTTGGCGGTGCAGGCGCCCGACATCTTCACGCATCTGATGCAAGGCGGCTCGGGTGTGATCGAGCTGTTCGCTGCGGCGCTGGAGCGCCAGCCGCTTCTCGTCCAGTTCGGCCAGTTCGCGCCGGCGCATTGCGTCGATTTCCTGGCGCTCGGCCTGGGCCTCTTCGCGGAGGCGCCGTCGCTCGTCGAGCAGTTCCTGATGGAGGCGTTCGATTTCCTCCAGGAGTTCCG
>JANLFZ010000066.1:3705-4050 GCA_024653385.1 Thermoguttaceae bacterium
CTCGGACTGCTGCAACCATTCCTGCCGCGCGTCGAGCAGCTTGCACGTTTCCTCGATTCGGCGTTCGCGCGCGAGAAGTTCGGGCGAGGGTTGGCCGGCCTGCTCGCGAATTCGCCGGAGTTCGTCCTCCAGCGCGGCCCGGCGCTGGTCCGCCTCGGCCCGCTGCCGGCCGGCCTCCTGCTCGGCGGCCTGCCGCATCGCCTCGATCTCCGCCCGATCGCGCTGGAGTTGGGCGCGGGCACGCTCGATCTCGTCGGCTTCGGCGCGCAGGCGCGTGGCCGCGGCCTGCAACTCGTCGGTGCGACGGAGCAGATTCGCCTCGGCTTCCGCGCGCTGTTGTTCCCA
>JANLFZ010000066.1:4060-11689 GCA_024653385.1 Thermoguttaceae bacterium
ACGCCTGGCGCGCGGCATGGGTTTCGGCGGCCAACTGCTCGGCCGCGGCGCGCTCGGCCGCGAGCGACGCGCGCTGTTGCTCCCATTCGGCCTCGGCTTCTTCCTGGCGGTGCCGCAGAGCGGCGAACCGTTCGAGAAACTCGTTCTCCAACGCCTCGCGGCGAAGTTGCAGCTCCTCGGCGCCCGCCCGCTGTTGCTCCTCGTATTCGGCAAGCCGCTTCTGGAACTGCTCGTCCAGCGCGGCGCGGTGCTTCTCCAGTTCGCGGAGAACGTCGTTCTCTTTCGCCTCGATGGCCAGCGACCGCCGGCGCAACTCTTCTTCGGCCGCGGCCCGGTACTGGTCGACCTCCAGTTTCGCCGCACGCTCGCGTTCGGCCATGGCCGCGCGCTCGTCGTCGAGGTCGGCCTTCTGCTGGCTGATCCATAGCCGGGCATTGCGCAATTCGGTCTCGAATTCGGCGGTGCGGGCGTTCAGCTCGGCCTCGCGATGATCGAGGTCCTTCTGCCGCGCGGTGAGGTGCTCGGCCAGTTGGAGGGCCTGGGCGTGGAGCTGCTGAGCCAGCGAAGCGGCCTCGAGCAGACCGACACCGGTGGGCAGCGCCCCCAGACTGCCGCCTTGGTCGCCCGGCGCGCACACGGTTGCAACGGGTTCGTCCGTGGGAGAAGAGGGTCCACTGGGGAGGTGGGGGCCGTCGATCCGGACCCCTGTTGCTGGGGGTTCGATGGACGTGGGAGCGGCACGTCGTTCCGCATGGCGTTTGGACATCTGGGGAAGCCTCCCGATCAGAACACGGCGGTCGCCACGGACCGCGCAACGGGAAACATTGCGCCAGATTCCATTATCGGCACAGGCGGGGCGGCAAATTAGATCGACTTCGGCGAATTTGCCGACAAGGCGGGTTTTGCGGGCCAGAAGCCCCTATTGGGCACGATCCAAGGCATCCTGAAGCTTGGATTTCAGATCGGAGACGGCGCCTTGAAACTGGGCCACCACCTCGCCCTTCTTGAAGATGAGCATCGTGGGAAGGTACTGGATGTTGTACGTGGCGGCCAGCTTCTGGTACTGGTCGACGTTGACCTTGAACACCTTGGCACGTCCGGCGTTCTCTTGCGCGATCTCCTCCAACACCGGCGCGATCGCCCGGCATGGCGCGCACCACGTGGCCCAAAAGTCCACTAGCACCGGCTTATCGGCTTGGAGGACTTCGGTATCGAACGCGGCGTCGGTTAGTTCCGGAACGTGTCCCATGGGATCGAGTTCTCCTTCTCTGAGGCCAATCGCCCAAACGGTCACAGGCCACCCCGCCCGAAGGGAGCGCCGACCGCCAAGCCGTGAGAATTATAAAGACAGGGCACTGGAATTCAACGATGCCCTGCTATAGACTGGAAGGCTGTGCCGCCGAAGGCAGGAGCTTCTCGATGGCGCCACGAAGCTGTTTCATCGTGATGGGCATGGGCAGAACCACGCGATGCTCGGCCACCACGGCACGCGACTGCCAGGCGTGTTGAGGTTCGTCGAGCAGCAAGATGGCGGGTTTCTCTTGGGTCGAGGGGTCCTCGCCCAGCCGGTTGAAGACCGCGAGCGCCGATTCGCCGATGTCCTGGGCGTTGAGCACGAGGCAATCGGGGCCCCCTGCGTCCTGGCGGGCCAGGTCGAATGCCCTTTCGGGATCGCTGGTGAGCAAGACCCGGTAGCCCGCCTTCTTCAGCCCCTCGCGCAGGATGTGTTGCATTCGGGCGTCGGACTCGACGACCATGACCGATCGCTGGAGTTCGGCGCCGTCGGCTTTGCCCGAGCCGCGATCCACCCCGTTGCCCTCGGCCAGGCGCGCGGCCGCGCGGTGCAAATCGGCGAGCAACTCGCGCGGGGTCTGGTAGCGGTAGATGGGGTCCAGCGCCATCGCCCGTGTGACGATCGCCGCCACGTGCGGTGGCACCCCCGGCACCGCCTTTTCGATGGGAACCACATCGAGAAAGCGTTGCCGATCCATGCGCTGGGCGCGATCGGAGGTTTCGGACAAGGGTGGTCTTCCGGCGAGCATGTGGTAGTAGATGCAGCCGGCAAAGTAGATGTCGCTGCGCGGATCGTCCCGCCGGGCGCCCGAAATGCGTTCCAGGGCGGCGTAATCGACGGTGCGCGTGTTGGGCATCTCGACGATGCTGTCTTCGGCCAGCGCGTCGTCGGCCGCTGCCAGGCCGAAATCGACCAGCTTGGCCTGGCCCCGGCTGGAAACCAGCACGTTGCTGGCCTTCAGGTCGCGGTGCGTTACCGAGCGCTGGAAGGCGTAGTCCAACCCGCTGGCGATGTCGATCATCAGCCGGGTGGACTCGATGGGATCGAGCACCTTGCGGATCTTGATGAACTCGCGCAAGCTTCGCCCTTCGACGAACTCCATCACAAGGAAGTGGGTGCCCCGGTACGAGTGAACCTCGTCGATCTGCACGATGTTGGGATGCCGCAGCGTGCATCCCAGTTCTCCCTCGCGGAGAAAGAGCATGTACTGCGCCGGCATGTCGCTGAACCGCTGGCGCAGCGCCTTGATCGCCTTGATCTGCCCGGTCGTGCGGTGGACCGCGCGGAAGACCCGGGCGAAGGTCCCGGTGCCGACCAGGTACAGAACCTTGTAGTCGCCGTAGAAGAAGCCGGTTCGCTCGCCCTTGATGACCCGATCCAACTGGTAGCTGGTCATCAGCTCGCGGCTGACCAGGGCCTGCATGAACTCGTCGGGCGTGGGCGTCCGGCTGCCAAACGAGGCGAACACCTCGTGGACCTGCTGTTCCGAGAGCAAGTCGAGATCCTTGGCCCGTTGGGCGATTTCATCCGCGGAAAGCAGCCCCATGCCAATAGATCCCCCTCATTAGTCCTTGCCGAACCCCTGTCGGCTCAGAGTTCACCTGTTCCGTTTGCTGGCCAACTTCATCGTACGCGGACAAGCCGCCCTACGCAATGGACCATGGGCCTCATTCGGGCCAGCGCCACCAACGTAGGGAAACCAGACCGTCCGTGCAACCCCCACACAAGAAGCAACCCTATCGAAGGGGATTGCTCCACCGGTTTCGGTCCGAGCATTTCGGTGCGGGTCGCCGGCCCGCCGCTGCCGAGGCCGCCTTACGGCTCCTCGACCTTGCGGCGATACTCGTCTCGCTCCCGCCGGGTCGCCTCAAGGTCGAAGATCAGGTATTTCATGTCGAGGCGGAGCTGACTGAGGGCATCTTGGACCAGCGTCAAGATCTGTCGGCGGCGTTTGATCCCTTCGATGACTCGACCGATGATGGGGTCGATCACGCGGCGGTGCGGCTCGGGCAAGGCGCGGAGGGCATCGACCAGTTCGGCGAGTTCCGAGGGGATGACTTCGACGCTGTCGGACGGGGCCACTTCGGGATGGACGGGGCGGTGCAGGCTCATCGGGGTCTTCTCCAAGCTGGGTTTGCAAGTCTCTGGGAAGCACAACCCGTGCCGCAAAACCGCCATCCGGCGCCGACGCGACGCAACTAATGGAAAATTCTCAACTTAGAACGAATGCCCGGTGACCGTCGTCAAGCCGATCCGCGGTCCAAGCGTTGCAGAAAGTCGACGGCTGATCTGGATCGAAATCGCAAATCCTGATAGAAACGCATTTTGCGCTTACGCATCGGTGCCGCTTCCCACGTTGCCCAATCGCCACGTCGATGTGCCGACTTGCACACCCGACCGTTCTGATCGCTGTTCTGGCGTGCGCCATGGCGCGGGCCCAGGAAGGCGGCTCACGGCCGAGTGCATGGTACGAGGGGTTCGAAGGCCCCCAGGTCTCGTGGCGGGTTCTTGGCGGGGATGCTCAGTACCGCGTCGAGTTGCACCAGCGCGTGCGCGACGAGGCGCACACGGGTCAGTGGTGCGAGCGGCTTCGCATCGTTGGCAATGGCGGCACCGAGGTCTTCGTGGCGCACGAGGTGGGCCGTCCGCGCGTTATCGACGAATTGCTTCCGACCGTGTGGGTGAAGGCGAACCGGCAGGGCATTCAGATGGCCGTGCAGGTCGTGCTTCCTCGCACCACCGATCCGGGTACCCGCCGCCCCATGTCCACGGTACTCTACGGGACAACCTACACGATGGCCGGCCGGTGGCACCAGCTTCGTGTCGACGATCTGCCGCGTCAGCTTGCGCGCCAGACTCGGGTGCTTCGGGCGCGTTTCGGTCCCAACGTCGATGCCCGCGAGGCGTATGTCGAGCGGGTGTTGCTCAACGTGTACGGGGGGCCGGGCATGACGGACGTGCTGATCGACGATCTGGACGTGGCCGGGCACGTGGGGCCGCCGGGGCCGGAGGTGGTCCCGTCGGCAGCGGCTCCTTTGGCGCGTGACACGCGGCCCGGATCGCCCGACGCACCGGCCGATGGTGGCTCCTCTGGTCCGGCCGCGGCAAGCCCCCGGGGCGCGCGGTTGTCGGGCTCGATCCTCTGGGTGGACGACCGCCCGCTGTTTCCGCGGATCATTCAATACCAGGGCGAGCCGTTGGCCTTGCTTCGGCAGCTTGGTTTCAACACGATTTGGCTGCCGCAGCTTCCGACGACCGAGATGCTCGAGGAGGCCGGGCGGTTGGGCTTGTGGATCGTGTGTCCGCCCCCGTACCCGCCGCGCCCGGAAGGCAAGGCCGATGCGGTGGACTCGCCGGCACCGGAGATCGGACCGGCGTTCGACCGGGTGCTGGCGTGGGATCTGGGGAGCGGGCTGGGCGCGCAGCATCTGGCGGCCACGACCGCGTGGGCCAAGCAGATCAAGGCGGCCGACCGGCGGTGTCCGGGGCGGCCTTTGGTGTGCCGGCCCACGAGCCGCCTGCGAGACTACAGCCGGGCCGTCGATCTGGTACTGCTGGGCCGGCCCTCGTTGGGCACGAGCCTTGAACTGGGGCAGTACAGCGCGTGGATCCGGCAGCGTCCGCGCCTCTTGCTGCCTGGCACGCCCTTCTGGACGACCGTCGAGACCCAGCCGGCCGAGAGCCTGCGCCGCCAGTGGGCGGGGTTGGGCGCGGGCGAGGCCGCGCCCGCCTCGTTCTCCCCCGAGCAAGTCCGGCTGCTGATTTACACGGCCGTGATGTCGGGCAGTCGCGGGCTGTGGTTCGAGTCGCTTTCGCCGCTGGGAGCGACCGACCCCGACACCCGCACACGAAGCCTGACGCTGGAGCTGTTGAACCTCGAGTTGGAGCTGATGGAGCCTTGGGCAGCGGCGGGCAGGGTGCTGGCCACCGTGCCCAGCGAGTCCGGCGTGACGGCCACCCTGCTTCATGCCGAACACGGCCGGCTCTTGGTGCCGGTCTGGGCCACGCCGCAGAGCCAGTGGGTCGCGGGACAGGGAGCGGGTCACGGAGTCGCCTTCATGGTGCCGGGCGTCCCCGAGACGAACAAGGGGTACTTCATGCTGCCCGGCGAGTTGCGCCCGTTCCAGCCGCCGCGCAAGGCCGGCGGCGTTCGGGTGGTGCTCGACGAACTCGATCTGACCGCCACGGTCCTCTTGACGCAGCACCCGATGGTCGTCAGCGCCATGACCGCGCGGGCGCGTCAGACGGGGCCCCGGGCCGCCGAGATCCAACGAGAACTGGCCGCGATCAAGCTCGACGGGGTGGCGAGGCTGGCCGGCCGGTTGGCCGGTCCCAATCCCCAAGTGCGGCAGGCCGGCGAGTGGCTGGCCGCCGCCCGAAAGCACCTCCAGCAATCCGACAGCCATCTGGCAGCCCGCAACCACCCGGCCGCGTATCTCGAGGCGCAGCGGGCGATGCGGCCGTTGCGCCTGTTGGAGCGGGCGCACTGGGAAGCGGCCGCCGCCTCGCTCCGATCGCCGGTCGCCAGCCCGGCCGCCGTCTCGTTCGCGACGCTGCCCTGGCATTGGAACCTGATGGAGCAAGTCGCGTCGTCCGCGCCGGGGCCCAATCTGCTGGCTGCGGGCGACTTCGAGGACCTCCCCTTCCTTTTCGCCTCGGGCTGGCAACACCTTCAGCACCCGATCCCGGGAGTCCATGCCGAAGCGGAACTCTCGCCCGGCGCGGCCCACACCGGACGCCTCGGGTTGCGCATCGCGGCCCGCCAGGCCGAACCCGGCGATCCCCCGATCCTGGAATCCCCGCCGGTGTGGTTCACGAGTCCGCCCGTGCCCGTCGAAGCCGGCCAACTCCTCCGCATCCAAGGTTGGGTGAAGATTCTTTCGCCGATCGCGGGCAGCGTCGACGGGCTGTTGATCGTGGACTCGCTCGGCGGCGAGGTCCTGGCCGAACGCATCCAACGCACCAATGGCTGGGAGCAATTCACCCTGTATCGGGTGGCAACGCAATCGGGGCCGGTCTCGCTGACGCTGGCTCTGTCCGGCCTGGGCGAAGCGATGGTCGACGACGTGACGCTTCAGGCCCTTCAACCGCCCGCCGCGACCCCCGTGGCCGCCGCCTCTTGCCCCCGTTGACCGCCTCGTTTACGATCGCGGAGGACGGCCAACATGGTGGCGGAGTGCTTTCGGCGGGCGCAAACGGCATGGCGGAACTGAACGTGCTTTTCGAGAGGGACTGTGGGCGACACGGCAAGATCCGCGTCACCGAGGGAACCATCACGCTCGGCACGCGGACCTTCCCTCGCTCGCTTCTGGCCGACTTCGAGATCCGGCGGCCGGGGTGGCTCTCGTTCGACACGGTTCGGGCGGCGATCGTGGTCTTCGGCACGCTCGTGTGGATTCTCGTGTACGTGGCGGCCGTGATCCACCTCGCTGCCCACGCCGACGATGGCGGCCAAAGCCCAGGGGCGGGCTTCGTTTTCGTGGGCAGCGTGATCACCGTGTTGGCGATCTGCCTGAGCGGCTACACGCTCCACCGATCGCGCTCGCTCTATCGGTTCACCGTGCGGACTTCGTCGGGAGAACGTTACCGAACGCGGTTCTTCGGTCCCGACCCCGAGTTGGAATCGGTCTTCGAGTGCCTGCTGGCCGGGCGATTTCCCCCGGGGCCTGCAAGGCCGTAGGACAGGCCGAACGCAGGGTTTCCCGCGGCCACGGGCCAGACCGCACACCCGAAGGGGACAGTCCCATTTTCGCGCTCCTTGGCCGCGAAAATGGGGACAGTCCCCCACGAACGGTTCCCCGTGGGTCAGTCTCCCTTGAGCAGGACCCAAACCGCGAACTCGCCCGGCGCCGCGATGCGGATCGGCTTGCCCTCGAACGTCCCGGCGGCCACCGGTTGGCCGTACACGTTGCGAGGGTCGAGCAGCCGGTACCGATCACCGGGCCGAAGCAGCGCGGTGGGAAGGACCTCCACGGTGGGTTGCCTGGCCCAATTCAGCGCGATGACATGGGCACGACCGGCATCGTACCGGTTGGGACGCACGATCACCTGGGCGGGCCGCTTCGGCCACGGCGCTTCCTTACCCAGGACCAGGTTGTCTTCGTTGACCACCTGCTTGAACTTGTTGATCGACAGGCCGGCGCCGACGATCACGTTGCCGCGCACCTGGCAGTCTTCGTTATAGGGCGCCGAATAGCCGATCTGCATGGGGACGTGGTACAGGTAGTTGTCCAGCACGCGAATGCCGCGGCTGGGCCGGCCGCCGCCCACCAGAAACGGCCCCGCGTCGTACGCCACGTTGCCCTGGATCAGGTAGTTGTCGACGTAGGCCCGCG
>JANLFZ010000066.1:11699-17680 GCA_024653385.1 Thermoguttaceae bacterium
TAGCTGTAGCCGCCGGTCATGATGCAATCGGAGATGGTCTTCACGCCGCTTTGGTTCTGGGTGTAGATGGCGTGTCCGTGGCCTCGGTCGGGGGCCTTCCAGCCGTTGTCGTAGAGGATGCACCCGTGCAACTCGCTGTCGGTGGCCCCGCTCCAGAAGCTGACGCCCTGGGCGTTGTCGTGGATCACGAGGTTGATGTACTTCGAGCCCGCGCCGGCGTGGACATTCAGCCCGCCCCACGGCCGGCCGTAGTCGGCGGGGTGCGAGCCGGGCTCCTTGACGGTGCGCGGCATGGTGAAGTTCTCGGAGACGAGGATCTCGAGGTCCCGGATCCAGACGTGCGTCGAGGGCGCGACGACGGACAGTCCGCCGTCGATCGTCACGCGCTGGCCGGGCGCGCCCCGCACGTGGATGGGCTTGCCTTCCTGCCCGGCCAGCCGGACCTCGTAGCCGGGGCTTCCCAGCTTCCGGTTGGGATGTTTGTACGTGCCGGCGGCGATCCAGATCGTGTCGCCCGGGGCAATCCGCTGCTTGCCGCCCAAGGCGGAAGCCGGGTCCCATGGCGACTCCTTGGTGCCGGCGCCGTCCGGCTTGCCGCCGGGCGCGACGTACCATGAAGCGGCCGTGGCGGGCCGGGCCACGAGGGCCGCGGCGAGAATCCCCACGCAGAGCCCCCACGCGATGGTGCGCATGACGCTGCCTCCTGACCAAAGAGAGGCCATTCGTGTCGGCATTGGGCGCGGGCCTTATCGGCGCCCGTGGCAGGCCTTGTACTTCTTGCCGCTGCCGCAGGGGCAGGGGTCGTTGCGTCCGACCCGTTGTTCGCGATTGCGGATCGGCTCGGGCTTGGCGCCGGTCTGGGTGCCGTCGATGGCGGCCTGTTGCTGCTGCTGGATCTCGCTGGTCGGGCGTTGGGCCTCCTCATGGATCGCCCTGCCACCCGTCCAGGTCGATCCCACGAACCCCTCGTCGAGCTGCTCCATGCGGAAGATGAGGTCGGTGACGCGCTGGCCCACCGAGTTCCACATGCCCTCGAAGGTCTTCATGCCCTCGCGTTTGTATTCGACCTTGGGGTCGACCTGGGCGTAGCCGCGCAGTCCCACGCTGCTGCGCAGGTGGTCCATCACCAGCAGGTGGTTCTTCCATCCGTCGTCGAGGAGCTGAAGCACCAGCGCGCGTTCCAGGCGGCTCATCTCGGGCCGGTAGCGTTCGTCGAGGGCCGACCGCACCTTGTGCCGCAGTTGCTCGCGCTGGAGCCGGGCCAGCTCGTCGGGCGGCAGATCGCAGCGGGCCGCCTCGCGGAGCCATTCCGATAGGGAGACGACCTGGCCGTTGGTCCCGGCGGGCTGTGCCGACGGCTCGACCGCGTCGGTCTCGAACAGCCGATCCACGCGGTGCAGGGCTTCGCGCAACAGGCGGCGGCCCTCGTCCATGGCCTTCCGGCTGTGCTCGACCAGCAGGAGATAGATCTCACTCCGCTGCTTGTTGCGCAGGTCGTCGATCGAGAGGTCCACCCCGAAACGCTCGCGGGCCCAGCGCACCACGCCTTCGCGGTCGTAACGCTTGTTGCCGTGCGCGTCGCGCGTGGTGAAATGGTACAGCCCCGCCATCACGGGGAACTCGATCTCGCGCTGCTCGTAGGCGGCCTCGGCCTTCTCGCGGATCAGTTTCTTCAGCGACGGCAGATCCAGCGGCCGGACCTCCTCGAGATCGAGGGTGACGCCGAATTTCTGCTTCACCCATGCACAGGTGGCGCGCAAACCGAAGTCGGGGTCGAGGAAGATGGCGCCGTCGGTCAGATCGGTCTTGCGCACCGCCTCGTGCGCCTTTTCGATCAGCAACTCGGCCAGCCCGTCGCGCCCGACCTTCTTCAGATCGCGGTCGCGGTAGCTCAGGCTCCAACGGATGTTGACCGCCTTGGCCAGGGCCTCCCAGTTCCATTCGGCGGGGTCTTCGTCTTCGGGGAGGTTCTCGTCGATCAGGTCGAAGACCTGGCTCTCGGCGATGCGCTCGGCCTGGTCCTTGGCGTAGGACTCGGCCACGGCGTAATCCATGCCGCGGAAGTCCTTCGCATCGAGTTCGACCCCCAGACGTTTGCCTGCCCAGTCGGCGAACGACTCGGTCCCGTAGTCCTTGTCGAGGAACTGATCGACATGGCGGGCGATCTCCTTGTCGATCATCTCGAAGATCAGGGCCTTGCAGTCCGCGCCGTCAAGAATGCGCTGGCGGTAGGAGTAGACCAGCTTGCGTTGCTGGTCCATCACCTCGTCGTATTCGAGGAGGTTCTTGCGGATGTCGAAGTTGCGTTCCTCGACCTTCTTCTGGGCGCCCTCGATGCGGCGGGTGACGAGCTTGCTTTCGATGGACTGCCCTTCCTCCATGCCCAGCCGGGTGAGCACGTTCTTGACCCACTCGCCGGCGAAGATGCGCATCAGGTCGTCTTCGAGCGAGAGGAAGAACCGGCTGGAACCGGGGTCGCCCTGGCGGCCGCACCGTCCGCGAAGCTGAAGGTCGATGCGCCGGGCCTCGTGCCGCTCGGTGCCGATCACGTGGAGGCCGCCCATCGCGGCCACCTCGCGCCCCTCGGCCTTGGTTTGCTCGCGGGCCTCGATTTCGCGGACCAGGGCATCCCATTCGTCCGGCGGCACGTCGAGCCGCGTGGGGTACTTCTCCTGGAGAATGGCCCAGGCCATGCTCTCGGGATTGCCGCCGAGGATGATGTCGGTGCCGCGCCCGGCCATGTTCGTGGCAATGGTGACCGCCCCCTTGCGCCCCGCCTGGGCGATGATCTCGGCCTCGCGCTGGTGGTGCTTCGCGTTGAGCACCTGGTGCTTCACCCCGCGGCGCGTGAGCATCTCGGAGAGCCGCTCGCTTTTCTCGATCGAGACCGTCCCCACGAGGATCGGCCGGCCGCGTCGCTCGATGTTGCGGATCCGCGACTTCTCGATCCGCTCTTTTTGACGCTCGCCGTTCGGGATGATCTCGATGGCGTCGTCCGACTCCTTGACGATGACCCCCAGCACCTGCTCGACAACCGCGAGCAGGTGCGGTAGATGACGTCGGGATGGTTCGTGCGAATCAGGGGGCGGTTCGTCGGGATGGCGATCACGTCGAGCTTGTAGATCTTCCAGAACTCGTTGGCCTCGGTCATGGCCGTGCCGGTCATGCCGCAGATCTTCTTGTAAAGCTTGAAGAAGTTCTGCAACGTGATCGTGGCCAGGGTCTGGTACTCCTCCTTGATCCGCACGCCTTCCTTCGCCTCGACCGCCTGATGGAGGCCGTCGCTCCAGTTCCGGCCGGGCATGAGCCGGCCCGTGAATTCGTCGACGATCACCACCTCGCCCGCGTCGTTGACCACGTAGTTCACGTCGCGTTTGTAGAGGTAGTGGGCCTTCAGGGCGTTGTCGATCAGGTGCGGCCACTCCATGTGCCCGGCCGTGTAGAAGCTCTCGACCCCCGCCAATTCCTCGGCCCTGCGAACCCCTTCGTCGGTCAGGTTGCAGGTGTGCTCCTTCTCGTTGACCTGGAAATGGACGTCGCGTTTGAGCTGCCGGGCGATCTGGTCGGCCCGGCGATAGCGGCTCACATCGTCGTGCGCCGGGCCCGAGATGATCAGCGGCGTGCGGGCCTCGTCGATGAGGATGTTGTCGACCTCGTCGATGATCGCGTAATGGAGCGGCCCCTGGACCTGCTGTTGCTCCTTGGGGTAGCGATCGTCGCCCCGAGCCGCGGGGCGCATATTGTCGCGCAAGTAGTCGAATCCGAACTCGTTGTTCGTGCCGTAGGTGATGTCGCAACTGTAGGCCCGCTGCCGTTCAAACGTGCCCAGATCGTGCTGGATCGCGCCGACGGTCAGCCCGAGCGCCATGTACAGGGGGCCCATCCACTCCATGTCGCGCCGGGCGAGGTAGTCGTTGACCGTCACCACGTGGACGCCCTTGCCTTCCAGCGCGTTGAGATACGCCGGGGCCGTGGCCACCAGGGTCTTTCCTTCGCCCGTGACCATCTCGGCGATCATGCCGTGGTGAAGCACCATGCCGCCCAGAAGCTGGACGTCGTAGTGGCGCATGCCCAGTTTGCGCCGGCCCGCCTCGCGGCACACCGCGAAGGCCTCGACCAACAGGTCGTCCAGCGTCTCGCCCGCGGCAAGACGCTTGCGAAACTTGGCCGTTTGCTCGCGCAGCTCGGCGTCGGTCAACTGCTGGCAAAAGGGTTCGCGGGCGTTGATCGCATCGAGCTTGGGTTGGAGTTTCCGGAGATACCGGGCATTCGACGAGCCGAACAGGCTGGTGATTCCGCGCTCGATCCCCCGGGCCAGCCCGCTAAAGGCATCTCCGACAACCTCCCACACCCGTTCTAGAACTTCCATGGCACTCGAGCCGGGAATCCTTGAAAAAACGTAAACGATTCCAAGGCTAAACTTTATCTATCTTACACCCCACCGTCAAGGACGGTCTCCGGACGACCGGGGTAGCCGTCCCTCTCTCATTGTCTCGCATGATCGGGTGGAGCTATACCCCCATTATGGACCCTTCGTGACGTTGGAAACATGCGCCAAAGGCCCTGGGCGGCTCAGTGCCGGGTCGGTAGAATGTTGACCCGGCCGGGGCATGGAGCCATCGGCTTGACGAAATGTGCGAAGAATATTGGGAACCACTGGACTCTTGGTTGCCGATTAGGTACAATGCTTCTGGACGTCGGAGGTTTGGGGTAGGGTTAGCCAACGGGCGTCGGGGCGGAGGGAGTCCGGTGGCAGTGTGTCCTGAAACCCGTACCACGAAAGGAAATAAAAAATCCTTCGAGGGCGGTTGACACCTGCGATTGGTCCCGTAGAATACACGTTGCCGGTTGACGAACGAGCCGCCGAGGCGGCGGTTGGCCGGCGTCGAGTTGCTCTTTGACAATTTGGCAGCGAGCCTGAAAGCAAGCCTTTCTTTTCAGCCTTTAGTGGACTGAAGAATAGCGTGAGGCGCTCCGAGACCACGGGGCGCCAACTAGGCAAGCCTTTCGGAAATAGTCGAGTGTTCCGGCATGTCCGGGGTGGTGGTTCTCTTGCAAGAGGGGACTGTAATCACCAAGCGTGCCGGGTAAACGAACACTATTAATTGAAGGGTTTGATCCTGGCTCAGAATGAACGTTGGCGGCGTGGATTAGGCATGCAAGTCGTGCGGAAAGGCCCCGCAAGGGGTACTCGAGCGGCGAAAGGGATAGTAACACGTAGGTTACCCACCCCTGGGACGGGGATAGCTGGGGGAAACTCCAATTAATACCCGATAACGTCTGCGGACCAAAGGTGTGATTCCGCCTGGGGACGGGCCTGCGTCCTATCAGCTAGTTGGTGAGGTAACGGCTCACCAAGGCAACGACGGGTAGCGGGTGTGAGAGCACGACCCGCATCACTGGGACTGAGACACTGCCCAGACACCTACGGGTGGCTGCAGTCGAGAATCTTCGGCAATGGGCGAAAGCCTGACCGAGCGACGCCGCGTGCGGGATGAAGGCCCTCGGGTTGTAAACCGCTGTCAGTGGGGAGGAAACTCCAGGGGGATCACCCCCTGGTCTGACCTATCCGCAGAGGAAGGACGGGCTAAGTTCGTGCCAGCAGCCGCGGTAATACGAACCGTCCGAACGTTATTCGGAATCACTGGGCTTAAAGGGTGCGTAGGCGGCCCGGAAAGTTGGGTGTGAAATCCCTCGGCTTAACCGAGGAATTGCGCTCAAAACTACCGGGCTCGAGGGAGACAGAGGTGAGCGGAACTTAGGGTGGAGCGGTGAAATGCGTTGATATCCTAAGGAACACCGGTGGCGAAAGCGGCTCACTGGGTCTTTTCTGACGCTGAGGCACGAAAGCCAGGGGAGCGAACGGGATTAGATACCCCGGTAGTCCTAGCCGTAAACGATGAGCACTAGATCGAAGGACTCCCCATAGTCTTTTGGTCGTAGCGAAAGTGTTAAGTGCTCCGCCTGGGGAGTATGGTCGC
>JANLFZ010000679.1 GCA_024653385.1 Thermoguttaceae bacterium
TCTCGTATCCCACCGACGTCGATGGCCCGTGCCCCGGATACAGCAGCGTACTGTCCGGCAGCGTAAACAGCTTCCCGTGGATTCCCGAGATGAGCGCGCGATAGTCGCCACCGGGGAAGTCGGTTCGTCCCACGCTGCCCGCGAAGATCACGTCGCCCACGAATGCCAGGCAACCATTCTCCCCTCGGAAGATGTACACCACGTGCCCGGGCGTGTGCCCGGGAATGGCAAGCACCTCGAAGTCGATGCCGGCGGTGGTGTATCGGTCGCCATCGTCAAGAAGCACATCAGCAGGGGGGCTGACTACCGAGAATCCGAAGGGGGCCGACAGATTCTCGACCGCGTCGGTAAGCATCGAGGCGTCGCCCCGCCCAATCACCAGGGGACAGTTTGGCCACCGGCGCTTTAGGGCCGCGTTGCCGCCGATATGGTCGGCATGGCCGTGGGTGTTGAGGATGGCAGCGGGTGTCAGTCCGTGGGTGCCGAGGTATTGTTCGATTCGATCGGGCTCCAGCCCGGGGTCGATGACCGCGCAATCGTCCCTTCCCGAAAGCCATACGACGAAGGTGTTTTCTTGAAAATCGCGCGAAATGATGGTGGCAACCTCCACACGTTGTTGAGTCACGAACGGCTCTCCTTGGTCCAGATAATCTGGGTAACATGCATAACCGACGGGCAATCGCGCCGGTCGTCAAGATTGGGCCGGTTGCGGGACGACACCGCATCGTGCCAAACATTGTAATTGTGTCGAGGAAATCCAGCGATAACTCTTAGCAGGGCTTAGGAGCAGCTAGGAGCGATCGCACATGCCGTGGAAGTGCTTGACGTGGCGAAATAGCCTCTTGGTTTTCATTGCGGGTGGTGCTCTTGCGGCCGGAACGGTCGTGGCACGCGCGGGGGAACAGCCGCCCGCGAAGCAAGCGTCGAGCGATCGCCCTGCCTACCGGGTGGCGGAGCGGTCGTTGCCCTCGACCGAGGCTCGGGCGATGCTCGGCGCGGCCCAACCCAACGAGCACCCCTTGATGCCCACCCTGCGATGGGCCCGCGACGGCCTTCGGGAAATGGAGAAGATCAAGGACTATTCGGCCACCATGGTCAAGCGCGAGCGGATCGACGGCAAGGTCGGCGATCCCGAGTACATCTTCCTCAAAGTCCGCCACAAACCGTTCAGCGTCTACATGTACTTCCTCGGCCCGCCCGCCATGAAGGGCCAGGAGGTCATTTGGATCGAGGGGGCCAATAACGGCAAGATGTGGGCCCACGGCACCGGGCTGCGCAAGGTGTTCGGCACGGTCGAGTTGGATCCCACCGGCCCCATCGCCATGAAGGGCAACCGGTATCCGGCCACGGAGGTCGGCATCGTGAACTTGCTTCGCCGCCTGATCGAAGTCGGCGAACGAGACACCCAATACGGCGAGTGCGAGGTGAAGTTCTTCCCCGGCGCCAAGATCAACGACCGCACGCACACCTGTGTTCAGGTCGTTCATCCGGTGCCTCGGCGGAACTTCCTGTTCCACGTCGCGCGCATCTTTGTCGACGACGAGTTGAATCTGCCCACGCGGTACGAGTCGTACGACTGGCCCAGCCAGCCGGGCGGACCGGCCGAGTTGATCGAAGAGTACACCTATCTCAATATCAAGTTGAACAACGGGTTCACCGACGCCGACTTCGACATCCGCAACCCGAACTATGGATTCAAGGCCAAGTAGGCCAGGGCGCGGCGATATGCCGCCTGAGTCCGGCGACCGGCCTCGCGCCGCGGAAACCCGCGTCGCGAGGTCGTTTCGTTTCGCCGGGATGCGGTGGACCTGGCGAATCGTGCGCGGCCTGGCGATCGCCTACCTCGCGGCGCTGGTGTTGCTCATGTGGTTGGAAAACCGGCTCGTCTTCATCCCCACCAAGTACCCGGAAGGCAATTGGCGTCCGTACGACTTGGCGCCCGAAGACGCCTGGTTCGAGGCCGCCGACGGGGTGCGGCTTCATGGCTGGTACGTGCCGCACGACCAGCCCGTGGCCCAGATCCTCTTCTGCCATGGCAATGCCGGGAACGTGACTCACCGCGACGACGTGCTTCGGCAATTGCGCGACGTGGTGGGGGCCTCGGTGCTGGTCTTCGACTATCGGGGGTACGGGCGAAGCGGCGGCAGCCCGGACGAACCGGGCGTGCTGGCCGACGCTCGGGCCGCCCGCGCGTGGCTGGCCAAGCGGGCAGGCATCGCCGAGCAGCGCGTGGTTCTGATGGGCGAGTCGCTCGGCGGGGCCGTGGCCGTCGATCTGGCCGCCGAAGGCGCGGCACGGGCCCTCGTGCTGGAGAACACCTTCACCAACCTCCCCGACGTGGCGGCATGGC
>JANLFZ010000680.1 GCA_024653385.1 Thermoguttaceae bacterium
CCAGTTGCAGCCCTTCTTGGCATTCATGGTCGGCGGCGGCGTGGGGTTGTATGTGGCCCTCGGGGCACGAAACCCATCGCCGGCCATCGGCGTGGCCTCGTTCGTCTGTCCGTTCGCCATGTTCTACGCGATCACCAGCTTCTTCCTCGACTACACGCTGGGAGTATTCCTGGTGACCGCGGCGGCCTATGGGTTCGCCACGGCCGCCATGCTCATTCCGGCGATCTACGAATTCGACGTGGCGACCGGCCGCACCACGGCGGGCGAATAGGCCCGACCCAGAGGCTACCGGTGGTAGCCCAGCGACTTGATGACCGAGAGCATTTCCTCGTACGTGATGAAGCGCCGCCGGTGCCGCATCTTGTACCCGTCGATCGCCTGAGCCAACTCGCGGGCCTCGGGCGAGAGTTCTTCATGGCTGTTGGTGAACTGGCGGCGCTCCAGGGCCGGCGGCGCGATCGAGACATCGTAGCTGCGGCGATCGACGAATTCCGAGCATGAAACATCCAAGCCATCCGACATGTCGATTCTCCTACCATCGAGGGGTGCTGGTGGGACGAAACGGGCCTACACCAAAGTATAGCCCCTCCTTGTCCCTCGGGTGTTCGGATTGCAGCGGCCCGCCAGCGTTACCCCCTCTGGCGGCGATTCGTCGCTGTGCCGGCCGACGGAGGGCCGCACAAAGCCCCAACTCTTTGATCTGCAAGCAATAACGTTTCTCACCGCTTCAGCGTGTCCGAGCGCTGTTGGGCCACAAGAATACGATCGAGCAATTGCCGGCTAGGAGTGTAGTCGGGATCGAGGGCCAGCGAGCGTTGGGCCGTTTCGAGCGCCGAGGACCCTCGCCCCGCTTGCCATTGGGCCTCGGCAAGCTGGTAGAGCACCTCGGGATTGGCCGTCCCACGCCCCGCGGCCGCGGCAAGCGACTCGACCGCGTCCTCGGGCCGACCCAATTCGAGCAGCGTAACCCCTTGGGCATAAAGAACCGATTGGGGCTCTTCTCCCGGCGGGTAGCTTTCGGCCAGGGATTGCAGCACGACCAGGGCCCGTTGGGGTTGGTCCAGCTCGCGGTACAGTTCGGCCAGTTCCCACTGAATGGCTCGGTCACCTGGTTGGTAAGCCAGCGCGCGGTGGAAGTTGGCCAGGGCCTGCTCCCGATCGCCGATGGCGCGGCAGGTTCTTGCCCGAACGGCCCAGGCCGACGGCAGCTTCGCATCCAGGTCGAGGGCCTCTTGGACCGAGCGCATGGCCCGATCGGTGCGCCCCAGGGCCAGGTGCAATTCGGCCATGCGGACCCGCAACGCGGCATCACGCGGTTCCAATCGCGTGGCCTCTTGAAGCTGGGCCAGGGCCTCTTCGCGATGGCCACGGTTCCAAAGGGCCTCGGCGTACGCGCGGCGCGCCTCGGCGTTCGAGGGGCAGGTGCGCACTGCTTGCGCAAGCAGATCTTCGGCCCGGTCCCATTGGCGCTGCTCGATCGCGGCCACCCCCTGCTGGGAGAGTTGGCGGCTGGCGGCCAGGGAGCGCGGAATCGGCCCATCCATCCCGGGCAGGCGGCAACCGGCCAAAAGGGCCAAGACGGCAACCACGGTGGACCGACACAATGCGCCGCGCATCAAGGGCCAACCAACACAGCCACGGACGATGCCAGGACTTCCCAGCCAGACTAGAATCGCCACGGATCGTAACACAAATCCCCTGTTGGGACCATGCCGATTTGCAGCGTTCCCACCCTTGGCTTGGTGCGATACGATATCCAAGTGCCGCCAGCGATTCGCGCGCAACGACCAAGAGGAGCACCGCCATGCCCGCGGTCTTCGACAAAATGGGAATCCACTTCCAGTACCCCGAGAACTGGACGCTCGACGAGCAAGACGCATTGTCGGGCAGCCGCTCGGTGACCGTGTACAGCCCGGGCGGCGCCTTCTGGTCGGTCGGCATCCACCCGAGATCGACCGATCCCTCCCGGCTGGCGCAGGCCGCGGTCAAGGCCATGTGCGACGAGTACGAGGGCATGGAAAGCGAAGAAACGCGCGAGACGATCGCCGGCTGGGATCTGGTGGGCTACGACCTGAACTTCTTCTATCTCGACCTGACCAACACCGCCAAAGTCCGCTGCGTGCGCGCCGATCAGGCCACCTATTCGATCTTCTACCAGGGCGAGGACCGCGAGTTCGAGGCGCTCGGCCGCGTGTTCGAGGCGATCACCGTGAGTTTCCTGAGCACCCTCAAGCACCTACGCTGGCGCGATTGACCGGCCCTACGACGGCCCACCGGGTCCTCGGACAGGTCCCTAGCGATCGCGGCCGACCGCGATCATGTCGATCGTCATCG
>JANLFZ010000681.1 GCA_024653385.1 Thermoguttaceae bacterium
TCGTACCATTGCCGCGCCTCGACCATGCGAGGCTCCAACTGAACCGCCCGGCCGAAATACTCCATCGCCAAGGCGCTATCGCCCTTCTTTTGAAGCAGGTAACCCAGCTTGTAGCATGCGTCGGCCTCGGTGTACGCCGCCATAAGCTGCGACATGGCCGCGTCGATCTGGTCGGATTGCACCAACGCCACGGCGTAGTTGTTGCGGTACAGCGCTCGTTTCGGCTGAAGTTGCACCGCGCGATCGAACGCCGCAATGGCCTCGCGGTTCATCCCCCGACGCGCGTAGTACAACCCCAGATCGTTGAACACCGTCGCCTCGTTCGGGTATTCCCGGGCGAGCCGCTCGTAGATTTCCAGCGCTTCGCGGCTTTGCTTCTGGCGATCCTTGAATCGGGCATAGGCCAGATGAGTCGGGAGGTGTTTCGGCGCCAACCGAAACGCCTGCTGGAAGGCGCTCTCGGCTTGCGGAATCCGGCCGGCCGACTCGTGAACCTGGGCCGCGGCGATAAACAGCTCGGGACTTGGTTTGGCCTGGGTTTTCAGCGAGGTCGGGTCATCGGCGACTTCCGTGGCGCCGGGCGAGTTGGGGCTCGCGGCCTGGGCGACTCGATCGAGCCCGCGCTTGACTGCCTCCGAGGTCTCTTTCCAAACGTCGGCCGTCTGACGGATCGGCCCGGGCGTGCCGTCGTCATACGCGACCGCCGCCGCGACATGGTTCGTTGCCGTCCGAGGCGCGGCAGCGTGGTCGCGAGAGGCCGATGCTGAGGGAATCGGACGCCCTTCTGGAGGCGCACTAGCGCATCCCTCGCAGGCGACACACAAGATGGCCGCAACGACCGATAGGCCGAAGGAATCCCTTCCCACGTGAACATCCTCCTTGTAATCGCCCGGAAGATCCGGGGACAAGGCCCCCAGGCAAGTTGCCTGGTTTGCCTAAACATCCAACTGCCATCACCCGACTGGTCCCATAGCTTTGCACGCCCGAAGGGGACAGGCCCCATGAACGGCTACAGCTTTGGCATGCATTCAGCACGGATGGGCACTTACCGAACGGTCGTTTCCTTCTCGGGAAGCCGGGCGGCAATCGAGCGGCTCAGGCTATTCATCGACCGATGGTCGGCGCATCCTACAACCGATTTGGAGGCTTGGGCTGTTTTTGCCGAATGTACCGAATATTCTGGATGGACGATTACTTGCTCTCGGTTTCGGTCTGTCGCGGCGGCAACTGCGGGGCGGGCACGCCGGTGTGGAATTTGCGGTTCACGGCATCCGCCCGGTCGGCAGGCCAGCCCCCCGGGCTGACGGTCGTCTCTTGGACCACCGCGGGCGAGCCATCCGGCGAGAACTTCGTGGCCAGACGCTGCACGGTTTCGATGCGGGAGGCCGTCTTTTCGGGGGTGTCGGCCCGGTGGACGAAGATCATGCGGTGGGGCAGCGGGACCTCGGTCATGATCCGCTCCACCTTCAGGCGGCCGGCCTCGGTCAGGTCGGTGCCGTTGTCTTTGAAGTGCTCTTCCGAAAGCATGTTCTGACGCCGCCATCCGTTCTGGATCATGGTGCCAAACGGCGCCTTGACCGCCTCTCGCTCGGGACATACATAGGGGTATGGCCAGCGGTTGCGTTCGGCGAAGTCGCGGGCGACGCTTTCGAGAAAGGCTCCGCGGCAGGCACGGCATTGCCCGCATTGAGCGTTGGCCGCGGCGCCCCACGACAGGCCCGCCAGGATGCCGACGGTTGCGATCACCAGCCGCGCGTTCATGAGGAATCTCCCGAGGGAAGGTCGCTGATCGGGGGAAACGGACAAACGATGGACCGAGGATGCGTCTGCGCGAAGCAGGCATCTGGACCGATCGGACATCGTCCAACCCAGTCATCGGCTGGTTCGAGGAACCGAGGCCAGACGATTGCCGCGACGCGAACCGACCGGCGCAACCGTTTCAGATTCCGCCGAACCCGGCTTAGCTTCCACCCATTTTCGGGAACAGTTCGCGCACCATGGTGCAAGCCGCGGGTCCGACCAGCACCACGAAGATCCCGGGGAAGATGAACAAGACGAGGGGAAAGATCAGTTTCACGGCCGTCTTTGCGGCTTTTTCTTCGGCCATCTGGCGGCGCCGGGTGCGCATCGAGTCGCTTTGCACGCGCAGGGCTTGGGCAATGCTCGTGCCGAACCGGTCCGCCTGGATGAGCACGGCGGCCAAGGCCCGCAGATCCTGCACGCCGGTTCGGGCGCCGAGTTCGTGCAGCACCTCGGCCCGCGGGCGCCCCATCTGGAGCTGGAAGTTCGCCAGGCCGAACTCTTCCGCGATCACCCGGTAGGTCTTCTTCATC
>JANLFZ010000682.1 GCA_024653385.1 Thermoguttaceae bacterium
TGCACAGCGCGATCGGCTACCTCACGCTGGCCGACAAGTTGGCCGGCCGGGAGGCCGAGATCTTCGCCGCGCGCGCTGTGCAAGCTGGCCGAGGCCCGCGAAAGGAGAAAGGCCCGATGCGAAGCCACTCGACTCCAGACCGTTGGCTGATCGCCAGAATCGGGCTACCATGAACCATGACCTGGGCGGAGGGTAGGGCTCCGGTGGGAACCGAGGGCGAGCGCCGACCCAGGGGCTGTGAGCGAAGCCTGGGCGGCACGATGCCGCCCACCTTCCCCTTCGCTTGCACCACCAGTGCGATAAATCCAATACCGTGCCACCAACCTTTAACTCGCTAACTCGAAGACCCGCGATTCCATTTCACGCTGAACCAAGACAGTGCCATGAAACACCTCCTTCCATTTGCGATCCTCGCGTTCCTTTGCAGCCGGTCCGTCGCGGCCGAAGACTCAAAGCCCAACGTTCTTCTCATCCTCGCCGATGATCTCGGCTGGAGCGACACGACGTTGTACGGCACGACGAAGTTCTACCAGACGCCGAACATCGAGCGCTTGGCGCAACGCGGCATGACCTTCACGCGGGCGTATTCGGCGAGCCCATTGTGCTCACCCACGCGATCGGCCATTCTCACCGGACTCAGTCCCGCCCGCACCGGCATCACCACGCCGAATTGTCATCTGCCGCACGTTGTGTTGGAAGCGAGTCCCGGCAAGTCCGCTGCGGCCAACCAGAAAGCCATCCAGCCAACGCCGGTCTCGCGCCTGAAAACCGACTACCACACGCTCGCCAAGTTGCTGAAGGACGCCGGCTACGCCACGGGACACTTCGGCAAATGGCATCTCGGTCCAGAACCGTATTCGCCGTTGCAACACGGGTTCGATGTTGACGTGCCGCACTGGCCGGGTCCTGGCCCGGCGGGAAGTTTTGTGGCACCGTGGAAGTTTCCCGACTTCAAGGAACGAACTCCCGGCGAACACATCGAGGATCGCATGGCACAGGAAGCCGTGGCGTTCATGGAGAAACACAAGGATCACCCCTTCTATCTCAATTACTGGCAGTTCAGCGTTCACGCGCCGTTCGACGCGAAGAAGGCGCTCATCGAGAAATATCGCGCCCGCGTGAATCCGTCCGACCCGCAACGCAGCCCGACCTACGCAGCCATGGTCGAGAGCATGGACGAGGCCGTCGGCACGTTGCTCGACACGCTGGACCGGCTGAAAATTGCCGACCGGACCATCATCATCTTCACTTCCGACAACGGTGGCAATATGTATAACGAGGTTGACGGCACCACGCCCACCAGCAACGCGCCGTTGCGCGGCGGCAAAGCCACGATGTTCGAAGGCGGCACGCGCGTGCCGTGCGTCGTCCTCTGGCCCGGCATCACCGCTGCCGGGGCGCGCAGCGACGCGCTGATTCAGAGCGAGGATTTTTACCCAACCCTTCTCGAAGGTCTCGGCCTGAAACTGGCGCCCGGCCAGCGATTCGACGGCGTCAGCATCCTGCCCGCGCTCAAAGGCCTGCCGCTCGCACGCGATGCCGTCTTCCAATACTTCCCGCACGCTCCCGGCGTGCCCGACTGGCTGCCGCCGTCTGTCTCCGTTCATCGCGCCGATGGCTGGAAACTCATTCGCATTTTCCACGGCGGCGACAACGGCGCGCATCGGTATTTGCTGTTCAACCTGCGCGATGACCTCGGCGAGAAACACAACCTTGCTGCCCAGAAACCGGAACTGGTGCGAGAACTCGACGCGCTCATTGAGAAATTCCTCGCCGACACGAAAGCGGTCGTTCCCATCCCGAATCCCGCGTTTGATCCGTCGAAATATCGTCCCGAACTCGAAGGAGTGCAGACCAATCAGAAGTCCGGAAAAAGAAAAGGTAAGACCAAAGCCGCGCGGCCAGCTCAGGGCGGCGACTAACCCCGCGCACCCGCGTTTCGTGTCCTGGCGGGTGGCGTCGCTGGCGTGGAAGTCCTCGCCAATCCAGAACACTCCGCGAAGCTCCGCGCCGCAGGCGGCGGCCTCTACCTGCACAATAACGGCTGGGCCGGGCTCAGCCCGGAGCAGCAGCGTGAAGTGCTCCAAGTCTTTGCAGGCCGCCCCATCGCCATCGAACTCGGATTCAATCCCAGTGCCGAGGCTTGGGCCAAGCGCTACCGGACCGGCTACGCACCCTGTTATGGTTGGACCAGTCAAGGGCTAAAACAGTTGTTGCTTGGGGGGTAACCGTTCACACCCCGGGGGCGTTTCCTTGACCAACTGATCTGGACTCGAATGCCGATCTTGTGGCACAACAGGGGGCATGGAGCCGGTCG
>JANLFZ010000683.1 GCA_024653385.1 Thermoguttaceae bacterium
ACCGCCGTGGGAACCAATGGGTCGATTCCACGGTCACCAAGGAGCAAGAAGCCAACGCCGCACGCATCAAGCAGTTCACCCGCGAGTACTTCGACCTGGCCAAGCGCCACGGCCGATCGCTCTCGCAGTACCTCGCTTTCGACGAGCCGGTGCTGGTCAATCTCGATGGCCGCGCCTACCTGATCGAGCCGTAGAGGCCGTTGGCGCCGGGCAGTTTTCGAAAGCGGACTCGCCGGTGACGGCCGCACGGCCGACGGCGACTATTTCCGGGAAAGGTCGAGAGGCGCGTCCCGGGGGAATTCGAGGTACCTGACAACGCCGTCCCGCCAGTAGTGAACCTTGACCTTGAGCGTCGATTCCACGCCGGGCGAACCCGGACCGAACAACTCGGCATAGGGACCCAGCGGAGTGACCAGGCGGTTGTGGTATTTCGCCCGCACCTTTTCCGTGACATCGGTTTGCCCAACGGGACGGCGCACGTCGCGGTAGACCCGGATCTTCAGGGCCGTTGCGTCGCAGATGTGGGAACCGGCGTTGTGCAGGACGAAGTCGAGGTGTTTGCCGACGTTGCCGGGCGCAAGAGGCAAAACGAACTCGGCGACGCCGCATCGACCGGCGGTGCGGTCCTTCGTGTTGAACGTGCCGAGGACGTCATACCGCGTGTCGTCGTTCCAACGGATCACGCGCAGTTCGACACCATTGCCCAGGTTCGACAACATCGTGCCGCACAGCGTGAGGTCCTTCCCTTGCGAGGCGGCCGAGGGCGTCCAGCGGAACACGTTGTAGCAGGCCGTGTCGGCGATCGGATGCGTGTAAACGAATTCCCTGCGTTCCGGGGCGGAAAGCACGAGGTCGAACATCTGCTCGGTGTAGTGGATTCGCCAGGCGTCCTCCTGCCGGTCGCTTGGGGCGTAACTGGCCACGAACCCGAGTTGGTCGGCCTGGTTCTCCAGGCCATAGGCGTAGCCCAGCGGCGTACCGAACGCCTTGAACTGCGAGCTTAACGGTTTTGCATCGCCGGGCGCGGCAGTGGACAATAGCCCGCGGTTCTTGCAGTTGTAGCATGCCCAGCGTCCGCCGGCGGCGTCGGGAAATTCGGCTTTGACGCCGGTCTTGCCGCCCGGGCTCACGTAGTTGGCCGCCAGGTCGGCGACCACATCGCCCCGGATTTCGAACATTCCTTCAAGATCGCCGGTGGCCTTGGGCCCGTAAAGGGCCGTCAGCACGTGCGCGTTGACGAACTCGTTCGGCCAGGACACGATTTCGTCGTCCACCAGCCGCACCGGCGACGTATCGGCGAGGTTCGGCACCAGGAAGTACACCTCTTGGCCGCTTGGGTCGATGAACTCCGTGAGCGTCACATCGAGCTTCTTGCCGCGGCGGTCGGAGGTCAGCCACGCCTTGGCGGCGACTTTCAGACCGTTGGGACGAATGGAATCGTCTCGGACCGGCTCCCCGAGGGAGGCGGGGTCGAGGACGAGATTCCGCGGATCGGGGCAGCTCGCCAGCAGCGCGGCATTCTGGTCCTTGCCGACACAGTACAGGACCGGACCGCGCAACAGGGCCACGCGGCCGTCTTGCATCGCCCTGCCTCGCACGAACCGCCACGTCATGGGCATGGAGATCTTCACGACGTCGCCGTCTTTCCAAGTACGAGCCAGCACGCAGCACCCGAGCTTTTGCGCCAGCGGGTCAATGGCCGTCGGGACTTCGTCGTTGACGCGCACGGTGATCTTCTGGCACCATCGCGGCGTGCGGAACTGAAACGCGAAGGCGACCGGCTTTGCGGTCGAAAACGTCAGCGTCACCTCGCCGTCGTTGGGGTAGGCCGTCTCCTGGAGAATCGTGACGGTCTGCCCGTTCACGTCGAACGATTTCTTCGATTGGGTGAAGAGATTCAGCGCGATTCCGCCGTCCGGCGTACGATAGTACACCTTTTGCGGCAACTCGGCCACGGCCCGGCGATAATTCCCGCAGCAGCAGAAGGAATCGCGCGTGTCGTACTGGCGATCCCCGCTGAAGGGAGTGAAGTAGCGGATCCAGCGACCGTCGGGCGAGTTGGCCGCCAGCAGGGCGTTATAGATGGTCCGTTCGAGCAGGTCGCCGTAGCGCATGTCGCCTTCGAGCCGCATGAGGCTGTCGATCCACCGCAGCAGGTAGGCCGTGACGCACGATTCGCTAATGGCCCCGCGTCCGTTCTGATTGTAGGTGAACTGTTCCCCGTCGGAGCACGACCCGGTGACCAAGAGCGCCCCATCGCCCTTCTTGAGCAACTCGTTTCGCATCAGTTGGCTCCTCCACCTGAGCCAACTGAT
>JANLFZ010000684.1 GCA_024653385.1 Thermoguttaceae bacterium
CGTCCGTCGGCCATCACCGAGGGACGCATCCTCTATACCCGATGGGAATACACCGACATCGCTCATGCCTTCACCGGCCGCCTGATGACCATGAACCCCGACGGCACCGGGCAACGGGCCTACTACGCCAGCGGCAGCTTCTGGCCGAATCGCATTTTCTACGCCCGACCGATCCCGGGCTGCCCGACGAAGTTCGTGGGCATTGTCACGGGCCACCATGGCACGGCGCGCGCGGGAGAACTCGTGGTGTTCGACGTGGCCCAGGGCCGGCGCCAGGCCGACGGCGCGATCGAGCGCATTCCGGGCCACGGCAAGCGGGTCGAGGCGACGATGGTCGACAATCTCGTCGATGCGTCGTGGCCGAAGTTCCTCCACCCCTACCCCGTAAGCGAAAAACACTTCGTCGTCTCGTGCCGGCCCACGCCCCAATCGCGTTGGGGCATCTACCTGGTCGATGTCTTCGACAACATGGTCTTGCTGTGCGAGGAGGAGGGCTATGTGCTGTTCGAGCCCGTGCCCGTGCGCAAGACGCCCCGGCCGCCGGTAATCCCCGACCGGACCAACCCGACCGCGCGCGAGGCCACCGTCTACTTGAGCGACATCTACGCCGGCGAGGGGCTTCGCGGCGTTCCGCGGGGAACGATCAAGCGTCTGCGCCTGTTCACCTACCACTTCAACTACTACGGCACGTCGGGCATCGAGGATTACGTGGGCATGGACGGCCCCTGGGACGTGCGCCGCGTGCTCGGCACGGTGCCCGTGGCCGACGACGGCTCGGCGTATTTCACCGTGCCCGCCAAGACGCCGATCGCGGTCCAGCCGTTGGACGCCGAGGGCAAGGCGGTCCAGTTGATGCGGAGTTGGTTCACGGCCATGCCGGGCGAGGCCGTCTCGTGCGTGGGCTGCCACGAACACGCGAACACCACCCCGCCCGCGCCGCGCGCCGCCGGGCCGCTCGGCACGCCGTCGCCGATCACGCCGTGGCTCGGCCCGGTGCGCGGTCTGAGCTGGGATCGCGAGGTCCAGCCCGTGCTCGACCGCTATTGCGTGGGCTGTCACAACGGCCAGGAGCGTTCCGACGGCAAGCGCTTGCCCGATCTTCGCCGCGCTGAGCCGAGGAGCATGCCGCTGTCGCCCTACCCGTTCCCGCCATCGTACTACGAGTTGCGGCGTCTGGTGCGCAGCCCCGGGCTCGAAGGGCCCAGCGTGGTTCCCGTGGCCGACTACCATGCCGACGCCAACGAGTTGGTGCAGATGCTGCGCAAGGGGCACCACCACGTTTGTCTCGACGACGAGGCATGGGACCGCCTCGTGACGTGGATCGACATGAATGCCCCGGCGTACGGCACGTGGCTGGAGATCCCCACGGTGCGCGACCGGGATCGCTATCTGCGGCAGCCGACCGAGTTCTTCGCGAGTTGGCTGCGTCCTTCGCCGACCAGCGAGATCGAGCGGTTCCGTCAGCGGAGGATCGAGTTGCTAAGGCGCTATGGCGGGGTCGAGGAGGATCCGGAGGCGGTTCCGCCGCTGCCCGCGCAGGGCGTCGCTTCGGTGATGCCTCCGCCCGAAACACCGGCCGAGGCTGTTCGCGCGGCGGGCTGGCCGTTTGGCGAGGCCGAAGCCCGCAAGCGCCAAGCGCAGGCCGGTTCGCCGAGCGCGATGAAGCTCGACCTGGCGCCCGGCGTTGCCATGGAGCTGGTGCTTGTGCCGGCCGGCCAATTCGTCATGGGCGACCCGGCCGGATATCCCGACGAGCGGCCGCTGTGCAAGGTGTCCATCGACCGGCCGTTCTGGATGGGCAAGTGCGAGGTGACGAACGAGCAATACGCCCTGTTCGACCCGTCGCACCAGAGCGGCGTCGAGCCGATGTTGTGGCTCAAGTGGCACCCGGGCCATCTCGTGCGCCTCGACGAGCCGCGCCAGCCTGTCTGCCGCGTCTCGTGGAACGAGGCGCGCGCGTTTTGCCAATGGCTGTCGCAGAAAACCGGGCGGAAGTTCTCGATGCCGACCGAGGCCCAATGGGAATGGGCCTGCCGGGCAGGCAGCGAGACGGCACTGAGTTTCGGCCCCCTGGGCACGGACCCGGCCGCTTTTGCCAACGTGGCCGATGCTTCGCTCTTGAACCTCGGCAAGCTGGCGGCGATGGAAAAGGTCAAGCCGTTCTTCGCGGTCGAGCCGGTGGACGACCGGCATACCGTCTCGGCCCCGGTCGGATCGTACCGGCCCAACGCCTGGGGCCTCCACGACCTGCACGGCAACGTGGCCGAATGGACGGCCAGCGCGTACGTGCCTTACCCCTTTCGGGCCGACGAC
>JANLFZ010000685.1:0-1128 GCA_024653385.1 Thermoguttaceae bacterium
GGCCAAGCCCGAAGGCAAGCCGATCCTCGTGATCCCCGGCGATGGCGAAGTGACGATCAGCTCGGAAGACCCCGAGGCCCTGCGGCAGTTCGAGGAGCTGCTTCGGGCCTTCTCGGAGCGGCGCGGCACCGTCGGCCGCAACTACAGCGTCTACCTGCTGCGAAACGCCAAGGCCTCCGAGGTGGCCCCCACGCTCCAACGACTGTTCCGGACCATGCCGGGCGCCGTGCGCGGGCCGGGCAGCGTGACGGTCGTCCCCGACGAACGCCTCAACGCCGTCGTCGTCTATGCCAATCGCACCGACCGCACCACGATCGAGGGACTGCTGAAAGTGCTCGACTCGGCCGAAGTGCCCGAGGCCCTCGGCGCCACGCGGCTGACGCTGATCCCCATCAAGAACACCGACGCCCAGCGCATCGCGAGCATTCTGCGCGACCTGTACAAGAACCAAGTCGATGGGATCAGCGTGGAAGACAAGACGAACTCGCTGGTCGTGACGGCCCCGCCCGCTTTGGTCGAAGAACTTCGCCAGGTGGCCGACCGGCTCGACGAGGCCGCCGGCACCGAGTCGTCGCGCGGGGTGCGCGTGGTCCCGCTCCAGAAAACCAGTTCGCAGCGCATGCAGCGGGCGCTCAACATGCTGCTGCACGAGCAGCCACGACGCCGCTCGCGCTAGGCGCGGCGAACGGATGGCGCGCCGGGTTGTCGGGAGACACGAGATGGCCGACCCCCCGCCGGTCGGGTGTCCTTGCTGGGGCCCCCGGGAGCAACTAGAATAGCCCGGCGGGTCGCGGGGATGCCTCGAGCCAGCCCCGCAACGCCTTGCCGCCACGTGGTTCGGACGTCTCCTCTCCTCCTCGAACGACCAGGGCGTGCTGCCATGCGATCGGAATGGCTTTCCAGTTGGTTGGGCGCCTGGCCGAAAGACCTGCCCCGGCTCTATCCGCAGCTCGACGACCGGCTGCTCAGTTGTTTCTTGAGCGATGCCGAGTACCGCAGCATTCTCAAGATGCCGATCGCGGCCGTGCTGCCCCTGTACTCGGCCGACAGCCCACCCATCGACAAAGCCTTTGGCGCGGCCTTGGCGCGGCTGTTGACCCGCGACCTGATGCTCTTGGACTCGGTGAG
>JANLFZ010000685.1:1138-2305 GCA_024653385.1 Thermoguttaceae bacterium
TGAGCTTTCTCGGGCCGGACGACGTTCCGAATCTGTCGGCCGAAGAGGCCGCGGAAGCCTATCCGACGGAAGAGCGCCGGGTTACGTGGATCAGCGGCGTGGGCCACATCGAGGAAGGCCTGTGCAAGGTCGATTTCCGCATCCATGCGCCGGGCAAACCGGCCGAGCAGATCGAGGTCCGCGGATCGATGTTCAAGGAGTTCGTCGCCGAGTGCGCGGCTACCGTGGCCGAGGCGGTCGGCGGGAAGCTCCTCGAGACGTTCGGCGAGACGTGGGCCGCGGGTCGGCCGGCCAACGTGGTCAACTTGCTGCGATTCGGCAAGATCCTGACTTCCGGCCAGCCGGCCAAAGAGCGGTCCCGCGAGGCGATGCTCCTCTGGTCGGACGACATGGATTTCTCGGTGGTGCTCCAGGCCGTCGTGCCCCAGGAGCCCAAGTACCGCGTGGTGCTCTTGGAGGGTTTTCGCCGCGACCCGTACAACGTGGCCCTGTTGTGCCAGTTGTTCTACGCGGTGCGAGAGACCAACGGCCACGAGCCGTACGCGGTGCAGTTCGCGCGCAAGGCGATCGAGTTATCGCCTGGCTGCGGGCGGGCGCACCTCGCCATGCCCGAGGCCGCCCATCCCGAGGCCAGCCTGCTGCGCCACTCCGAGTTGGCCCATCGGCTCTTGCCGGGCAACATGGACGCGATTCTGAGCTACCTGGCAGCCATGTGCCGCGCCAGCCGCTCGCCCAAGGAGTTGACCGAACTGGTTCGCGAGGCGATCAACCGCAATCCCTACGACCCCGACAATTACCACCGCGTGATCGACACGTTCGTGGCGATGAAGCAGCACCGGTACGCGCTGCACGTGGCCAAGGGACTCCAGCAGTTGTTCGAGCCCGAGATCCACCCGCGCACGCGCGAGTGCCTGGAGCGCGACCCGCGCACGCGGCACTTCCTCGAGACGGCCGAGTACGACCCGGCCCGCGAGGTCCGCATCCTCATGCGACGCCTCCGCGAGTCGCTGGTCGGGGCGTCGTGAGGCGCCTCGGGTGGCACGCCCTGAACGCCAGTGAAGGGCGTGACTGGGCCGCTAAACCACGGCCATCGCTTCGCTCTGGCCGTGCCACCCCGCCGAATGGCTGGACGCAACGGACTAGCCGGCAGCGGACGGGCACTGCTGG
>JANLFZ010000686.1 GCA_024653385.1 Thermoguttaceae bacterium
CGAGGCGGCGGCACGCTCATCGCGCTGGGCAACGCCGCCCCGTTGGCCAACCTGTGTGGCGTGAAGTTCACCGGCGAAGTGCGCTTTGCCAAGAGTCTTCAGGGCGCCACGGTCAAGGTGGACTCGCAGTACAACGAGCAGTTCGCTGCCGAGCACCTGCTCGACGACGTACCCGGCACGGCCTGGGCTTCGGGCGACACGCCGATGCCGCATTGGGCCGAAATCACGCTGCCGGAACCGGTCGCCGTGCAGGCGGTGGAAGTGGTCAGCCGCCAAGGCCCCTATCAGGTAACCGACATCGACATCGAACTACCCGAAGGCAACGGCTGGCGCATCGCCAAGTCGATTCGCGGCGCGAACACGCGCACGATTGTGGCTCGACTCGACGCGCCGGCCAACACCCATCGGCTGCGCGTGAGTATCTTGCGTGAACGGTACGAAGGCCGCGACCGCTCGTACGCGGACGTGGAGGCGATTCGGGTGCTCGACACGAGCGGTCGCAACCGGGCGAGATCGGCGGTCCAGCCGGTGCGGGTGTCCGGTGCATTCGAGGCGGAGCTGCCGCCGTCCGCTCTTGCCGTGGTGCCCACCACCGCCGAAGTCGTGGCTCGCTTCGATCACCCGGACCGCCCGCCCGCGGTCTTGCGCAACAAAGTGGGCAAAGGCCAAGCCCTGCTGGTCACCTGTACGGAAGTCCCCGGTGACGGAACGTTCTGGGCCCGTCTCTGCCGGCCGACCCTCGGTGAAGCGCCGCTGCGGGTCCGTGATGAGGATCACGCCCGGTTCCGTTTCGTTGCGACCCGCGTCGGCGACGCCTTCGTCCTGCACGTGATCGACTCCGCCGTGCCGGCGAAAGACTACCAGCCGAAAGCGGTGGAGGTCTCTCTGACAGCCGCCGCCTTAACAGCCTTTCGCCCAGAACATCAAAAAACCGTGGGACGCCACGCAACGCTGGTCGGCGGTGACCAACCGCTGGCCCTGTCGGAGAAGGACGGGCGGGTACATTTCACGGTGCGTCCCGCCCCGGTCGCGACCGTGGTCGTGAGGGGAGCCAAGTGACCCCGAGACAGCCATGCTAGGAAGAAGGCCATGAACCGAGCAAGCCTTGGACTGACGGCTCTGGTGGCGATGAGCACTCTGTGTGGAGCGGCCGAGGCCGACCGCGATGTGCTCCTGGTCAAACCCGAGGCCATCGAGGCCTGGAAAGACCTGCGCTTCGGCATGTTCATCTGCTGGGGGCCCGTGGCGCTTTCGGGCAAAGAAGTCGGCTGGTCGCGTGGCGATCCGACCCCCATCGCGGAGTACGACGCGCTGTACAAGCAATGGAATCCCGAGAAGTTCGACGCCCGGCAGTGGATCCACATCGTCAAAGCATCCGGCGCCCGCTATATCGTCTTCCTGGTGAAGCATCACGACGGCTTCTGCCTGTGGAACACAAAACAGACCGACTACAACATCATGAACGGCCCGTTCAAGCGGGATGTCGCCAAGGAAATCGCCGCTGCCTGCCGCGAACAGGGCATCGGCTTCTTTCCGTATTACTCGACCTGCGACTGGCATCACCCGGATTTCCCGCTGACGAGTCCGGGCGGCAGGGTGAAGCGGCCTGTCTCGAACCTCGAGCGGTACACCAAGTACCTCGAAGCGCAGACCGAGGAGTTGATCACCGGCTATGGACCGCTGCTGGGGATCTGGTTCGACGTGCCGCAGTGCTTTGACCGCGCCCGGGGCGAGCGTGTCATCCGCCATGTCCGTTCGCTACAGCCCGATCTCGTCGTCAACAACCGCACGGGCGCGCCGGGCGATTTCGATACGCCCGAACAGACGGTCGGCCGGTGCCAGTTCAACCGCCCGTGGGAGAGCTGTATCACGCTGGGCACCCAGTGGTCGTGGAAACCCAACGACACGCTCAAGCCGTACACCGACGCTGTGCGGATTCTGGCGGCCTGCGCCGTCGGCGACGGCAATTTGGTGTTGAACACCAATCCCATGCCCGACGGCCGGATCGAGCCGCGGCAGGTCGAGATCTTTCGCCAGATCGGCGCGTGGCTGGGGAAGTATGGCGAGTCGATCTACGGCACGCGCGGCGGTCCGTTTGTCGCCCCCGGTGGTCGCGCGCTTCATGCTCACGGCGACAAGTTCGCGATGCCGGATGGGCCGTGGTGGGGCGGCAGTACGCGCAAGGACAAGACCATCTACTTGCATATTCTCCGATGGCCGGGCGATACGATCACGTTGCCGCCCATCGCCCCGCGGATCGTGCGGCATCGCGTCCTCACGGTCGCGTCGCCGCCCGTG
>JANLFZ010000687.1 GCA_024653385.1 Thermoguttaceae bacterium
CGACGCAGATCGCCTTGGCGGTGGTCGATAGCTGCGTCGTGCCCCGGCCGCTGATCGACGAGGCCAAGGCCAAGGCCGAGAAGGCCACGGGCATTCCCGCGGGGCACATGCTCGTTTCGGCCACCCATTGCCATTCGGCCCCGTCGGTCTTCGGGGCTCTCGGTACCGGCGTCGACGAAGAGTATGCGCGGTTCCTGCCCGGCAAGATCGCCGAGGGGATCGCCTTGGCCCAGAAGAACCTGGCGCCGGCGCGGATCGGGTGGGCCGTGGGCAAGGACCCCAAGAACGTCTTCTGCCGGCGGTTCCTCATGAAGCCCGGCACCGCGGCCACGAACCCCTTCGGCGGCACGAAGAACGACCAGGCCCAAATGAACCCGGGCTACCAGAACCCCAACGCGGTGCGGCGCACGGGGCCGGTCGACGACGACGTCTCGGTGATCTCGGTGCAGACGCCCGAGGGCCGGCCGGTGGCGGTGTTGGGCAACTACTCGACCCACTACGCCGGCGCGCCGCCCTTGTCGGCCGACTATTTCGGCGTCTTCTGCCGACGGATCGGCGAGTTGATTGGGGCCGGCCCCGGGTTCGTGGGGATCATGTCGAACGGGACCAGCGGCGACGCCAACTGCTGCGACTTCGTCAATCCGCCGCGCAAGTTCGACCGCTTCACCGTGGGCGAGGACGTGGCCCAGGCGGCCTTCGCGGCGTACAAGACCATCCAGTATTACGATTGGGTCCCGCTGGTCGTCGAGGAGAAATCGCTGGCGCTGGGCGTGCGCATGCCCACGGCGGAGGAAGTCGCCGCGGCCAAGGCGCACCTGGCGGGCCTCAAGGATGGCATCCTGCGGACCGTCCCCGACGTGTACGCGCGCGAGACGGTCCTCTTGAGCGAACTGGCCTCCACGCGAGACGTCAAGCTCCAGGCGATCCGCATCGGCGGCCTGGGGATCGCCGCGTGGCCGAACGAGGTCTTCGGCAGCACCGGCCTCGCGATGAAAGCCAAGAGCCCGCTGAAACCCACGATCAACATCGAGTTGGCCAACGGCTACTACGGCTATCTGCCGCCGCCCGACCAGTTTCCGCTCGGCGGCTACACCACGTGGCGGGCGCGGAGCAGTTGCCTGGAGGTCGAGGCCGAGCCGAAGATCGTCGCGGCCCTCTTGGAACTGCTGGACAAGGTCGCCAAGCAGCGCACGAACGAGACGCCGATCGCATCGAAGTGACCTAACCGCCTTGCCCGGCACGTGGGCGGAAGGCAGAATGCGACGTATGAAGCGTCGATCTTCGCGGCACGTGCGTCGTCTCGGCCGGCGGCTGGTGGGCGTCGCCGTGGTCTTGCTGGCGGTCTATCTGCTGGCGGCCTACGTGGTGGTTCCCGCGTGCTGGCGGTACGTCGAGGGCCATGGCTCGGCCCTCGAGGGCGCCCCGACACGCACGTACACGCGCGACGGGATCCCGGGCGATCCGGTGAATATCGCGCTGGCGGGAACCGAGGAGGAGTTGACCTCGTCGATGCTCGCGGCGGGATGGCATCCGGCCGATCGAATCACCCTGGCCAGCGCGCTGCGCATCGCCGAGAGCACCATGCTTCGCCAGCCTTATCCCGACGCGCCGGTGAGCAACCTGTATCTATGGGGCAGGAAGGAGGATCTGGCGTTCGAGCTGCCCGCCGGGGGCGACGCCCGCCGCCGCCATCACGTGCGATTCTGGCGTTCGGATCGGGCCGACCAGACCGGGCGCCCGGTCTGGATCGGCGCGGCCACGTTCGACACGAGCGTCGGGTTCAGCCGCACGACGGGACAGATCACGCATCATATCGGTCCCGACGTCGACGCCGAACGCGACAAGCTCCTGGCCGACTTGCACGCGGCCGGCCGGCTGGTCCGCACGGATTGGATCGACGACTTCCAACCCCAGCGCCAGGGGCGCAACGGCGGCGGCGATCCCTACTACACCGACGGGAGGCTGGCGGTCGGGGTGCTCAGACCGTAACCGTAACCGTTCACGGCGCCTGTGCCCGGCCAGTGAGCGTTACCCAAGACTTGGCGCACTCGATGTTGGTCGCCTCGCGGCACCGCGATGGCGCTCGCTTCGAAGATGGATTTCCCAGGGAGGCTCCATGAGTCAGCACGATTTCAGAAGACTCCTTGCCCTGATTGAGAAGCTCCCGGCTGCCGATTTGCCCGCTGGCAGGGACTCGATCGGGCATGGCACTCTGGAGAGCGGCAATTGGTGGGTGAAGTTCAGGATTGATACGAAACATCCCTTGGCCTGGACATGTCGCCAGGCCAAGGG